>NZ_JBWLKM010000046.1:0-49888 GCF_059026085.1 Streptomyces sp. a15
GCGGCGCCCCGCTCACCGTGGTCAGGCAATACATCGAGCAGCAGAACCGGCCGGTATGAGCGTTCCCCGGCTCCGCCCTGGGCAGGCCGTCATGACGCTTCGCGCCATGAGTGGCGAATGTGCCATCCCCGACTCCGCCGGAGCAGACGCGGCGACGCTCCGCGCCGCCACCATCAGATTCGCTTCACCCCCGGCGTGAACGCCGGGGCACTGCGAATGAACCCCGGTAGCCAGCTCCGACACACATAACCGCACGTCGTCCTGCCGATCGCAGTAACCCCACTCCGTGAGTGTGTCGAGAGCGAAGGTACGCGCAGCCCCCACGGAGCTGCGGGCGCGGGGGAATCTGCGTTGCCGCGACAAGGGCATGGTGGATCACCGCCTTGTTCCTGGGTGCAAGGTCAATTCACCGTATCACTATTCGCGAAAGGTGGATAGGCTGCCCTGACGGCGGGCGCCCGAGGCGAGTCGCTTAACGTGTAAAGCGGCAAGGTCGGCCACCCGGCACAGGAGGACACCGTGAACGACAGCACGTGGGTCAGCACCTCGATGCCGTACATGACACCGCGCGAGAAGGGGCAACCGGACGCGTGGGGAGCTGAGGCGGCAACCCGAGGCAGCAAGGGCAGTCAGCGCATCGCATACGCCGGTGAGGTTCCCGCTCCCGACGAGATCGCCGGCCTGCTGGGCCTGACGCCCGGCGAGACGGCTGTCGTACGCCGCAGGGTGATCGAACTCGACGGGGAACCCTGTGAGTTGACGGACACGTACTACCCGGCCTCCATCGCCCGCGGCACCCGCCTCGCCGAGAAGGGAAAGATCCCCGGCGGGGCTGTGACCTACCTCGCCGAGCTAGGACACGCCGGCGTGCGCGTACGCGAGGATGTGATCGCCCGCATGCCCAGTGCGGAGGAGCGCGATGCCCTGCGCATGGGCCCGGACGAACCGGTCCTGCGACTCAGCAGGGTCACCCTGGACAGTGACGACCAGCCCATTCAGATCGACCTCATGGTCATGCCGGCCCATCGCCAGCGACTCCGTTACGAGATCCGGATCGGATGAAAGTGCCCATCACCGACAACCTCTCGGACCGAAGGTCGCTCCATGAGCGGATCGCCGCGGACCTCCGGGACGAAATCATGAGCGGCGACCTCGCACCCGGTGCCCATCTGCCGTCCACCGCCCAGCTCAAGGCGCGGTTCAACGCCGCCAATGCCACCATCCAGAAGGCGCTCCAGCTCCTGAAGGACGAGCGCCTCGTTGTCGGCCGCGCCGGAGCAGCGGTCACCGTACGCGAACGCCGGCAGCAGACCGTACGCCCTGCCGCGTTCATGGCCCCGGCCGCCCCCGGACAGCCCTATCGCTGGCTGACCGAGGCGGCGAAGCAAGGGAGCCGGGCCACCAGCACACTGCTGGATGTGGAGGAGGTCCGGCCCCCTGCTGACGTCTCGACCGCCTTGGACCTCGCCGAGAGTGAGACGGCCGTGCTACGGCGCCAGATCCTCTCCATCGATGGCGAACCAGTCGAACTGGTCAAGTCCTACTACCCGTTGGGCATTGCTCGGGGGACCGCTATCACGGACAGGAAAAGGATCAGGGGCGGCACTCCGGCCGTCCTCGCCGAGCGAGGATTTCCTCCGCGCCTGAGCGTGGACCGGGTGTCCGCCAGGATTCCGACCCAGGAGCAGTACCAGGCACTGAGCCTGCCCAGCGACCTTCCGGTGCTCCGTACGCTGCGGGTCGTGTACAGCGACGGCGATCGCCCCGTCGAAGCAACCGTCATGGTCAAGGCTGGGCATCTCTACGAACTGCAATACGAGTTCACGCCGGAGTGACCAACGCAAGGCCGACCCCTTCCAAGCAGGTGGGTGATGCCGCCCTCAGCGCGTTCAGGAACATGCTCACCACCGACGCTGTCTCCGCGCCCCCGCGGACGGCCGCGGTCACGGGGGTTGAGGAACATCCGTGTCAGATCGTGCGCTAAGCCTTCGCGGCTCTGATCGACGCTTTGACCTGGGCTGATGGCACGGCGCAGCCTTCGCGGGTCGATGTTGTCGATCTTCGGAGGACCTGGTGGCGGTCGAGTTTCTGTCGGATCAACAGGCAGCCCAGTACGGGGCGTTCATCGAAACGCCGTCTCGTACGGAGTTGGAGCGGTACTTCTTCCTGGATGACTCGGACTTGGAGAAGGTGCAGGCCAAGCGGCGTGCGCACAACCGGCTCGGGTTCGCGGTCCAGCTGACGAGCGTGCGGTACTTGGGCCGGTTCATGCCGGACCCGCGACAGGTGCCGGCGGAGGTCGCCGAGTACCTGGCCGAGCAGTTGGGCATCGCCGACGCCTCGGTGCTGAAGGAGTACGGGGAGCGGGATGGGACGGCCCGTACGCATGCCGGGGAGATCCAGGAGTCCGGGGGCTGGCGGGACTTCGCCGAGGTGCGGGACGAGCTGAGTGCGTGGCTGGATGCGCGGGCCTGGACGACCGGCGACGGGCCGAAGTCGCTGTTCGACGCGGCGGTGGGGTGGCTGCACGAGCGTCGGGTGCTGCTGCCCGGGGTGACGAGGTTGGCCCGGCTGGTGGGCACCGTGCGGGAGACGGCGAACAACCGCTTGTGGGACACCCTGTACGCGCTGCTGAATGTCGGTCAGCGGGCGGTGCTGGACTCGCTGCTGACCGTGCCGCCGGGTGCGCGGGTCTCGGAGCTGGACCGGCTGCGGCGCGGCCCCGTACGGGTCTCCGGCCCTCAGATGAAGTGGGCACTGGAGCGGGCGGAGGAGATCGCCGATTTCGGGATGGGGGAGCTGGACGTGTCCGGGATACCGCCGCGCCGGCTGGCGGAGCTGTCGCGGTACGGCGTGGACGGGAAGGCGTCGCTGTTGCGCCGTCATGGCGACTCCCGGCGCCTGGCCACCCTGTTGGCCACGGCGGTCTACCTGACGACCAGGGCGGTCGATGACGCGCTTGATCTGCTGGAGGTGCTGATCGCGACGAAGCTTCTGGCGAGGGCGGAGCGGGAGACGGCGAAGCAGAAGCTGAAGACGCTGCCGAGGGTGGAGCGGGCCGGGATGCGGCTGGCGACCGCGTTCCGGGTCGTGTTCGACACCACTTCCGAGCAGGTCGACACCGACACCGGGGAGATCGCGGCGCCGAAGGTGGAGACGCTGGAGGCGATGTGGGCGGAGATCGAGCAGGTGGTGCCCCGGGAGGAGCTGGCGGCCGCGATCGCCGCGCTGTTCGAGCTGACTCCGCCGCTGGATTCCGATGCGGACGAGGCGTGGCGGGCGATGCTGGTCACCCGGTTTCCCACCGTACGGCCGTTCCTCAAACTCCTGGTCCAGGTCGTCGACTTCGGCGCCACCCCCGAGGGCCTGCCGGTGCTGAAGGCGCTGAAGTCACTGCCCGACCTGATGGGGCGCAAGAAGGTGGGGCCCGACGAGATCGACACGTCGCTGCTGGCCGGGTCGTGGCGGCGCCTTGTGCTGTCGGCGCCGCACCTGGAGCCGGGCACGGTGGACTGGAAGGCGTACGTGTTCTGCGTGCTGGAGTCCTTCCACCGCATGCTGCGGCGGCGGGAGGTTTTTGCGAAGAACTCCTCCCGGTGGGGCGACCCGCGGGCCAAGCTGCTGGACGGCGAGGCGTGGGAACAGGTCCGTCCGACTGTGCTGGCCTCCCTGAACCTGCCCGGTGAGGCAGGTGAGCACCTGGCGGCGCGGGCCGCGCTGCTGGACGGCACCTATCGGGAGGTTGCCGCGCGGGTGCCGGCGAACTCCCAGATCGAGTTCGATGAAGACGGACGGCTGCACTTCGCCGCCCTGGAACCAGAGCCCGAACCCGCCTCCCTCCAGGACCTGCGGAAGGCGGTGGAGGCGATGCTGCCCCGGGTCGACTTGCCCGAGGTGCTGCTGGAGGTGTTCTCATGGGCCGGCGCCGACCAGGCGTTCACCTCGATCACCGGCGGCGAGGCGCGGCTGCGGGACCTGCACGTGACGATCGCCGGGCTGCTGGTCGCGCACGGCTGCAACGTCGGCTACACGCCGGTCATCGGCGGGATTGACGCGTTGAAGTACGGCACGTTGTCCCATGTCGACCAGACGTATCTGCGGCTGGCCACCTACCGGGCCGCGAACGCCACGCTCATTGAGCACCAGGCGGCCATCGGCCTCGCGCAGGTGTGGGGCGGCGGGCTGGTCGCCTCGGTCGACGGGATGCGGTTCGTGGTCCCCGTCCCGTCGGTGTACGCGCGCCCCAACCCCAAGTACTTCGGGCGCCGGGGCGGCGCGACGTGGCTGAACATGATCAACGATCAGGCGGCGGGACTGGGTGGGAAGGTGGTGGCCGGCACTCCGCGCGACTCCCTGTACGTGCTCGATGTCCTCTACGACCGCGATGGCGGCAAGCGCCCGGAGATGATCGTCACCGACACCGCCTCCTACAGCGACATCGTGTTCGGACTCCTGACCTTGGCCGGGTTCGCGTACGCGCCGCAGCTGGCGGACCTGCCGGATCAGAAGATGTGGCGCATCGACCGCACCGCCGACTACGGCGCCTTCACTAACGCTGCCCGTGGTCGGGTCGACCTTGCCCGGATCGAGCGGCAGTGGGAGGACATCCTGAGGATCATCGGCTCCATCCACACCGGCGCCGTCCGCGCGTACGACGTCATCCGGATGCTGTCGCGGGATGGGCGTCCGACCCCGCTGGGGGACGCGATCGCGCACTACGGGCGGATCGCCAAGTCCCTGCACATCCTGCGCCTGGCCGACGAGCCCGGCTACCGGCGCCAGATCAAGGCGCAGGCCAACCTCCAGGAGGGCCGCCATGCGCTCGCCCGGAAGATTTTCCACGGCCGCTCGGGGCAGCTCTACCAGCGCTACCAGGACGGCATGGAGGACCAGATCGGCGCCCTCGGCTTGGTCCTCAACGCTGTCGTCCTCTTCAACACGCGGTACATGGATGCCGCGGTGAACCAGCTGCGCGCGGACGGCTGCGACGTCCGCGACGAAGACGTGGCACGCCTCTCACCGTTTGTGCGGCAGCACATCAACATGCTGGGCCGGTACTCCTTCCAGCTTCCTGACCTGCCCGGCGGACTGCGGCCCCTACGCGATCCGGACGCCAGCGACCAGTGACGACATTCCCGTTCTGACGCACTTGCGTCCGGTATGACCCCACGGCCCGCAGTTTCCATGCCCCGCGGTGCATCGGCTGGGGACTGCGGGCCGACGAGGGAACCCGGGGCAGTGCCCATGATGATGATCTCTACGCCGTAGATTAGGCACATGGTGGAGGGGACGCAGGGCGCGGCAAGAACGCGGTTACTGGGGAAACAGAAGCGAGGGCGGCACGCCGCTACGAAGCCCAGCGAGGCAAAGGGCGGGCCGATGCGCTCGTCCATACTGATGGCGGCGGGGACGGTGGTGTCCCGGGCGACGGGCCTGCTGAGAACAGTCTTACAGGCCGGGGCACTCGGGACGGGTCTGCTGGCCACGACGTACAACCAGGCCAACGTGGTGCCGGCGAGCCTGTACTTCCTGCTCATCGGCGGCGCGCTGAACTCCGTACTGGTACCGCAGTTGGTAAGGGCCAGGATGGAGCAGCCGGATGGCGGACGTGCCTTCGAGCAGCGTCTGGTCACCCTCACAATGTCCGTGCTGGGAATCGGCACACTGCTGGCAGTCTGGGCGGCGCCGCAGATCATCAGCCTCTATCAGAGCGACTCACCGGCCAACCACGAAGCGTTTCAGCTGACGGTGGTCTTCGCGCGGTTCCTGCTCCCGCAGATCTTCTTCTACGGACTGTTCAGCATCCTGGGCCAAGTGCTCAACGCCCGGAACAAGTTCGGCGCGATGATGTGGACCCCTGTCCTCAACAACGTCGTCCTGATCTCCATGTTCGGCGTATACCTCGGCATGATGACCGTCCCGGACTCAGTCCAGGACATCACGCAGACCCAGGTCACGCTGCTCGGCGCGGGCACCACACTCGCCCTGGCGATCCAGGCTCTTGCCCTGATCCCCTTCGCCAGGGCCGCCGGCTTCCGTTTCCGCCCACGTTTCGACTGGCGCGGAACAGGCCTGGGCAAGAGCATCAGCGCAGCCCGCTGGACCCTGCTGTTCGTCCTGACCAACCTCGTAGCCAGCACGGTAGTGACCCGCTACGCCTCCGCCGCAGACACGGCACTGCCCGATGGCGGCGTGGGCTTTTCCGCCTATACCTACGCGCAGACCATCTGGTCGCTGCCACAGTCGGTCATCACTGTCTCACTGGTCACCGCCCTGCTGCCGCAAATGAGCCGGGCCGTCGCCGAACACCGCCTGGACGACATGCGCGGTGACCTCTCCCGGGCCCTGCGGATCAGCGGCGTCGTCATCGTTCCCGCCGCTTTCTTCTTCGTGGCTCTCGGCCCGCAGATGGCGCAGGTGGTCTTCGCTCACGGATCGGCCGATCCGGCGTCCATCGTGCCGCTGGGCCAGATGCTCCAGGCTTTCGGACTCGGCCTGATCCCCTTCTCAGCGCAGTACATGCTGCTGCGCGGCTTCTACGCCTTCGAGGACACCCGGACCCCGTTCTGGATGGCCGTGTGGATCGGTACGGCAAACATTGCCCTGGCCACTGCCTGCCACCTGCTGATGCCCCCGCGCTGGGCCGTCACCGGCCTGGCCGGCGCCTACGCCGCCTCATACGCCATCGGCCTGCTCATCACCGCGCTGCTGTTGCGACGACGCCTCGAAGGCCGGCTGGACGGCAAGCGACTGTGCCGCACCTACGGAAAGCTGACGACCTCTGCCCTCGCGGCCGGAACACTGGGCTGGTTCGTGGCCCGCGCATGCTCCACCACCGTCACCTCGACCACCTGGGCACCCGCTCTGGGCCTCGCTGCCGGAGGCCTCACCATGTTCCTGGTGTTCGTGCTGCTCGCACGAATCTTGAAGATCAGCGAGCTGCGGAGCCTGCCGGGCCTGGGGTGAGCGCCCGGTCTGGCTGAGCACCCGCGGCAAGGGTGCTGGACAGTCCGTGATGCGGATCTACCCAGGCCGGGCCCGCGCCGGCGCCTGGCCTGGCAGTCAGACAGCGCGCAGTCGAGGGGGGGTCGAGCTGCTCCGGCTCGACCTCCGCAACGGCCGTGAGGGGAAGGGGGGCCTCGGCGTCGCCAGTCTCCTCCGCCCGGCGGCGCAGCTTCGACTTAAGGTTGATCAGCCCGCTCTTGACGTGCGGCGCGACAACGACCCCCAGCGCGAAGCACGTGCCAGCGATCGCCAGGGCAGTCTTGGTGCCGTCGAACAGCACGGCGTGCGTGTTGAGCGTGTTGTCGTCGTCCCGCGCCAGTGGGCTCTTTCCGCCCGGAGTACTCGACTGCGAGAAGTGTGTGTCGGAGGGACGCTTCGTCAGCATCAGTTCCCAGATCGAGTCACCCCAGTTGAACTCCATGACGCAACTGTAGAGGCGACCACGTACGCCGCGGCCCGGAATGCGATGTTCTCCGCACCTTGGTCAGCGGACGGGGACCCGAAGACCTTGACACCCATTCAGTCAAGGTCTTCGGGTCCCCAAGGGGAAACCTGCCGACCGTCGAAGCGTCAGGCGATCTGTGTCTGTTGGGTACCGTCGTGTCCTCGGCTCTACTTCTGAACGAGGTCGTAGACAGCCCGTTGAGGGTCGCTTTTGACGATGAGCCCGTCCACGCACAGGTCGCGCAGGATCTGCCGGACCCGTTTCTCCGCTGCCCGTTGGTCTTCCCACGTGTGACCGTGGTCGCCGAGAGCCTTGATGGCACGCTGCGGATCCCAGGTGCCGCCGAGGGCGCGAATCGCCTGGGCGAGGACATGCCGGTCGGGATGATCCTTCTTGCGGTGGTTGGCGATGCTGGCAGGGGCGCCGCTGTAGTTGCAGTCGGCGCACTTCTCCCACGAGCAGTCCGGATCGGTGACGGCGGCGTGGCGGACGGAATGGTGCGAGCCGAAGCCGTGGGCGTGGAGCAGTTGAGCGACGGACCCGTCGTACTTGAGGGCCATGAGCGCTGCTTCGGCGATCTTGTCGTGGCCGGCGGCGAAGAACTTACCCAGGCCGACGTCCTTCCCGCAGCCGCACCAGCACTTGCCGGTCGGGATGAGGCGAGGCTTCTCATTGCTTGGCATGAATCCAAGGTATCAATCCTTGAATTTAAGCCAAGGGATACACCCAAGGATTCCATTCAAGGGTTGCGTCGACGTAAGCAGGCGTACAGCCGCAAGCCGACTTCGTGCAGAACAGGGTCAGCGGCGCGCGTCGCCGGGGGCGAGCAGACTGGTCAGCTCGGAGATCGCCTCGGGGGACGGCTTGAAGTAGCGGCGGACGTTCTCCGGCTTCTTGTGCCGGGACTTGGCCATCAGCATCAGCAGGGAGGCACCCTGCTCCCCGAGGTGGGTGAGGGCGGAATGGCGGTACTCGTGCAGGTCCCAGCCTGTCCCCGGTCCACGCACGGCGGTGTGCTCATCGAGGAGTGCGCGGGCCTGGCCGTAGGAGAGGCGGGCCAACTCGGTGTCCGGGCAGACGTCGCGCGGGCTGACCACCTTCCCCGGACCGGGACGGCGATGGGTGACGAACACCGGGCCACGGGTGCGGCCCCGCAGCAGGCGAGGCAGGAGCCGGGCGGTGCCGGCGTCCCAGTAGACCGTCTCCAGCACGAAGTCCTCGCGCGCCTGCCCTCGGCGGCGGGCCTTGCTGCGGGCGCCCTTGGCCTTGACCAGGCAGCGGCGGGCGGCGAGGTCCAGGTCCTCGATGTTCACGCCGAGGATCTCCTCGGACCGCCCGGCGGTCTCGTAGAGCATCCGCCACAGCGTCTTCTCCCGCAGGTGGACCTCGCGCCGGGCGATGAGCCGGTCCACGGCCATCTTCGAGCGGGCCGGGGTCTCGGAGTCCGGCACTGCCAGCCGCTTCGTCCAGGCCGGGACCGCCGGGCCGTCATACCCGTACGACTCGCACCAGCCCAGCCACGACAGCACCGCCGCCCGGCGGGCGTTCCAGGTGTTGACCGCCGCGGTGCCCCACAGCAGTTCCAGGGCCTCGCCGATCTCGTCGTCCGCGACCGACCCGAGCGGGCGGGCCTCACCGATCCGCTCGGCGGTCTTGCCGACGCCGGTCGAGTAGCTGCGGACCGTGTTCGGGTTGCGGAGCGAGTCGAGGAAGGCGTCGGCCGCCGCGCGGACGGTCAACGCCTTCCCCGCCGGCAGTTGCACGACGGTGGGCACCGCTTCCCCCTTGCCGCAGATAACAGGGCCGCTCCATGTACGGCCCGGAGAACGTCACCGCAGGTGACGAACCAAGCTCCCGCAGATAATAGGGCGTTATCTGTGGGAGGACTTCAGATTGGTCCGGTCACCGACGCACCGTCAGTCGTCCACCAGGGCCGACGAAGGCTTAGCGCACGATCTGACACGGATGTTCCTCAACCCCCTTGAGGTCCGTGGGTTCAGAGAAACTGAAGGTTGTTCACCGCGAACCCACGGGTGGATCTCCTGATTCTGGCGGTTGGGCCCGCGGGTTCGTGGTCAACCCGCTGGGCCGGACTCGGGGTGTGACCGAGATACGCGCCAAAGGGGCAACGGGATGATCTTGAAGCCCTGAGCGCCGGGCCCGTCCCGTATTTCAGAGGGACACCCGTGCTGTTCTGCCAGCGGCAGAACACGGCCGGACCGGGCTCGACGATCACTACAGTCCAGTCTCATGACGAAGATTACGACGCGTACGGTCGAGTACCCGGCCGACGGTTTGACGATGATCGGGCACCTCGCGCTCCCGGCCGGTGTCGACCGCCGGCCCGCGGTGCTGCTCGGACCAGAGGGCATGGGGCTCAGCGACGTCGAGCGCCGCCGGGCCGATGCTCTCGCCGAGCTGGGATATGTAGCGCTGGCCTTCGACCTTCACGGCGGGCGCTATTTGGGTGACCCCGAGGAGATGCTGGCCCGTTGCCTGCCGCTGCTCGCTGATCCCGACCGGATGCGGGGGATCGGCCATGCGGCGTTCGACGTGTTGCGCACCGAGCCCCGGACCGACCCCGACCGGATCGCCACCGTCGGCTACGGAACCGGGGGCGCCGTCGGGCTGGAACTCGGGCGCAGCGGCGTCAACCTGCGCGCGATCGGGACAGTCAACGCACTGACCACGGGCCGACCGGGCGAGGCGGCGCGCATTCGCTGCCCGGTGTGGGCCGGGGTCGGATCGGAAGACCCGATCATGCCGCCCGCGCAACGAAACGCGTTCACCGCTGAGATGCAGGCCGCGGGCGTCGACTGGCGCCTCGCGGTCTACGGCGGCGCCTTGCACGCCTTCCACCACCCGCCGGTCGACCACCCCGTGGTCCCCGGCGTCGGCTACCACCGACAGCACGCGCAGCGAGCCTGGCGCGACGTCGTCGACCTGCTCGCCGAGTGCCTGCCCGTGACGGAGGACCTGGGGGCATGACCCAGGCAAACATGCTGGTGCCAGCCCTGGTCGGCGTCGCGCACTGACAGTCTCCTCCCCTCAAGACCTCACAGCAGACCCGCATTCGGACAGTTGTGCGGTCGCGGAGACGTATTCCCAACTACCGCAGTAAATACCGGATTTACTGCGACGGAGCCCTGGCCGTGATCGTCGCGACCTGCGGCGGACCGTTCCGGCTTCCAGGGCGAGATGTACGCATTTACTGCGGCGTCACTGTGCTGACCACGCGTAAAGCCGCATCAGGATCTACTCATTGCCCCCTTGCCGCGTATCTCGGCTGAACCCCGACTCGGCGGCCTGTTCCAGCAGGGCTCGTGCGGAGTGCGCGTAGCGCATCGCGGTCTTCTCGTCGAGCCCGAAGACCTCCGCGAGATGGAGTGGGTCAGGCCCGTGGGTTAGGGCTTCTTCGAGTTGCCGGTCAACGCGCAGCCGCTCCAAGGTGGCGTCCTGTCCTCGCATCGGAGCACTGATCCAGTGGTTGCTGGCCCGGCCGGTCGTGTTGGCGGTCTGGTTGTTGATCAGCAGGTGGAGGTTCGCGGTGCTCGGCCACCGGCGTCGCCGGTAGTCCAGCCAGTCCGTCAGGAGCTTCAGGGTGAGGTCGTCGAGAGGCCGGGCGCGTCCGGCGATGGTCAGCCGGCGGTTGCCGAGATCGACGTCGTCGAGCACGAGGGCGGCGATCTGGGCGACCCGGGCGGCGTGGACCGCCGCGAGGGCGAGGACGAGCCGCGCCGCCGGCGTCAACGCAGCCGCGACGGAGCGCTCGACCTGCTCAGGGAGGAGAGGTTGCAGCACGGCGTACTCGTTCTGCCCGACCTTGATCCGGCTGGTGGGGTTGCGGAAGATCAACCCCTGCCGTTTGGCCCAGGTGAACAGAGACCGCAGGGCGACGAGCTGGTCACGTCGCTGATGACCGTGCAGCGTCTTGACGTGGGCGAGGACGTCGTCGCGAGTCACCTCCCGCAGGTGGTCGTAGCGGTTCGACCACTCCAGCAGGGCCGGACGGACCTGGTTGAGGGAGAGCCAGACCGTGCCCTCCCTGCGCGGGAGACTGCGAGGGCCGCCGTCGCGCAGGACTCGGGTCCAGCGCTCGGCTTCCGAACGGATGCCGGGTGCGAGCCCTTCCAGGCGTCCGACGAGCCAGTGCTCGAAGGACGGCTCGCTGTCGTCCTCGAAGATCCCCATCTCCTCCAGCACCGTGACGATGTGGCAGACGGGCAGGTCCATGGCCCGCAGCGGGGAGAAGATCTCCGTGTGCCGGATGACGTCGCCTTCGACGTGACCGGTGAGGACGATGGCCAGGCCCCGGTTGACCGCGAAGCGGATGTTGCGCCCCCATCCGCGGGACTCGGCGAGCCGGTGCGCGAGATACTTGGCCCAGGCCAGCCACGGGCTGGCCAGGTCGGTGTCGGCAGGGTCGAGCCGACCGAAGTGCCGGGGGATCTGCTCGAACAGCGGCGGCTGCCGCCAGCCGGAGTCCGGATGCCAAGCCGGCGCGGGAGGCGGTTTGCGCGGGGGGCCACGCCGTCCTCCCTTCCGCCGGGCTGGAGGCGTCGGTCTTCTGCGGTAGTGCATCCCGACGAAGAACAGCTGTTGGTGCCGGACGGCGGCGAGTCGCTCCCGCGCATCTGCCCCTTCCGCCAGCTGGCCATCGACTGTCTTCGCGCCGAGGCGGGCCTGGCACCAGCACAAACGACAGTAGTCCCACTTCAACGGCTGGACACGACGGCAACCGGCGCATTCCGCCGCGTCGTGCCCCCGGCCGAACATGTAGCAGGTATGGCAGAGCCGTCCGCGGAAGTCGCCCCAGGCCAGGCAGCCCGGGCAGGAACTGGTCGGCTTAACGTAGCCCTTTGGGAAGCGTGCCACCGACTCACTCCGGCGGCAGCGACCGGCCGTCCCGGCGCTTGGGGATCACCTTCGGCGCGGCGGTACCCGAGCCGACAGCGGCCCGGACCGTCTCCTCCTGGCCGGGGCGGTGCACCTTCTCCGGCTCGGGAATGAGGAGGTCGCCGATCTCGCAGCCGAGGACGACGCAGATGACGTCCAGGTCCTCCAGCTTGAGGGAGACGGGCTGGCCGGACCACAGCCCGGACATCTTCCCGGCCGAGATGACCAGGCCGTGCTCGGCCAGGCTCCGCTGGAGCTCGGAGGCTTTCCAGATCCCCTTGTTCGCGGCGGTCAGCCGCAGGTTCCACTTCATCGCAGAAGTCCTTCCAGCCGCTGCGCGGCCCGCTGCTGCCCGGCCACCCAGGCGTCCTCGACCCGGGTCTGCTGGACATGGACGTATCGCATGGTCGTGGCGATCCAGGAATGTCCGAGGACTTCCTGGATCGCGATCAGGTCGAGTCCACCGAGGTAGAGCTCGGACGCGCAGAAGTGCCGCAGGACGTGCGGGGTGAGTTTGTCGCCCCAGCCCGGCAGATGTGCCGTGGCCGCGGCCTTGAGGCCGCCGCGCAGGGCATCGTCGCCGACCCGGCCCGAGGAGCCGTCGGAGCATTTGCGTTCGGAGGGGAACAGGGTGGCGCCGGGGCGGGTGTGGTCGTCGTCGAACTGGCCCCAGACGTCCTCGATGAACCATCGGAGCGTGCGGTCGGCGCCGTTGATCAGGGGGACCATCCGCTCGCGCGGGCCCGAGCCGCGGGCACCCTTGCCGTGGCGGACGTGGAGTTTGCCGAAGCGGCCCAGGTCCCACTTGATGTCCGCCAGATCGAGCTTGCACGCTTCGCTGACCCGTAGCCCGACCTGGGACATCAGCTTGGAAGCGGTGTAGTTCCGGGCGGTCGGGGCGAACTTCCGACAGGTCGCCAGCTCTCCGCCCCATCCGGCGAACAGCGTTTTGACCTCCGGCCCGGACGGCGGAATCCGCAGTGCCGCGTCCTTCGTGCCGCGTGGCCGGTTCATCTCGTCGATCGGGCACTCGATTACGCGCCCGGTCATCCGGTGGATCTCGACCTTGTGCCGCAGCTCCAGGAACAGGAAGTACGTGGTCAGTGCCTGGGAGCGTCCCAGCCGGGTGCCGCTCGGCGAGGCCCGCAGCACCTTCCCGAAGTACGCGTCGGCGTCAGGCGGCTCCATCTCCCACAGCGGTCGGCCGAACCAGGCCCGCATCTGCTCCAAGTGCCCGACGTCCCCGCGGATCGTGCCGTCCGCCAGCCCCGCCGAGGCCCGCGCCAGCACGAACCCCGCCAGCACATCGGTCTCGAACTGCTCCAGCTCCTCCGCCGTGGCCGGCGGCCGGACATCGCGCAGGTCCCGTACGACAGCCAGCGCCAACCCGAGCCCCCTCACCTTCACCCTGACCGTCGACCGGTCAGACGCAGTGAGAACGTTTCAGGAATCCCGAAGTTACGTCAGGGTGCAAAGAGTCACCACAGAGAGGGCGACCCCCCTGGCCACGAGGTTGGTGACTCTGCGGGGCTCAGGAGAACTCACGGGATGTCGCACACACATGGCGGACAGGGCGGTTCTCCGCCAGTTCCGGAAGGACGACGGCCGTCCGGCGGGTCGAGGTCATCCGCGGCACCAACGCCACCCCCATCCCCACCCCCATCCCCGCCTCCACCATCGCCAGGACCGCCGTCCACCCGGCCGTCGAATGCCCCTGGTCCGGACTGAACCCCGCGGCCTCGCAGGCACCGCGTGTGATGTCCGACCACGGCCCGCTCCCTCCGAAGATCCAGTCAAGCAGGCACCCCAGCCCGAGAAGCGGGCAAGGTCAGGACTGCGCGGTCCGGAACGCGAGATACCGGCTGAAGGCTTCGTGGCTGTCGGGGGTGAAGTGCCAGACCAGCAGAGCCGACCGCAGCTCCGGCTCGGTCAGCCAGCCATGCCAGGCGACCTCCTCAGGATCGGGGACTACCGCGTCCGGCACCACGGCTTCGTGAACACCGAGCCAGTGAGGGCTCAAACCGCTGCGGTTGATGAACGTGAACAGCAAGCGTGGCAGCACACGGATGCCCAGCTCTTCGGCCAGCTCCCGCGTGGCGGCCTGTTCATAGGATTCGCCGACATCCACGGCGCCACCGACCACGACCTCGTAGAGCCCGGGGAAGCGCGACAGCTGCTCCGACCGCCGGTGAACGAGGATCCGGCCACGCTCATCACGACACACCGTCACGGCGACCCGGTGCAGCCAACCCTCCCGGATGGCCTGCCGGCGGCTGACCACCATCCCCAGCACACGATCTTGATCGTCGACACGCTCCACCAGTTCGTCCACGACGCACACCCTGGCAGAGCCCACTGACAACGCCGCTTCTCGGAGCCCCGTGGAGGCCGACCCAGGAGAACATGTACCAGGAGGCCGGACGCGGATGACGACAGTTGTCGTGCAAATGCGACACCTATCGTGCTCAGGCTCAATCGGCTATCTACCTTCGCAGCGCCGAACCCGTCAGGTCCGTCGAATCTTTTCGAGGATCCCATTTAGGAGAGCTGAACGTTTGCCCAGACGGGGAGCCCCCCGGCCGGAGCTGTCCCACAACCGTCGCCCCGAACGCCACCCCCATCCCAGCCACCTGCACCGGCGTGAGCGCCTGCCCGAGCGCCGCCCAGCCGACCACCGCGGCGGTCAGCGGCGAGAGCGGGCCGAGGAAGGTGACCTGGGTGGCGGTGAGGCGGCCGATGCCGCGGAACCACAGCCAGTACGCGACCGCCGTGTTCGCCAGCGCCAGATAGAGGTAGCCGCCGACCGCCCGGCCGTCCAGCGCGGGCGGCGCGCCCTCGACGAGGACGGCGAGGGGGGCGATGAGCAGGCCGCCCGCGGTCAGCTGCCAGGCGGTGAGCGCGAGCGGGCCCACGCCGTCCGGGCGGCCCCACCGCTTGGTCAGTACGGTGCCGGCGGACATCGAGGCGGTCGAGGCGAGGGCCGCGAGCACGCCCACGGTGTCGAGCGCCCCGGCCGCCTTCAGGACGACCAGGCTCACCCCGGACGCGGCGACGAACCCGGTGATCACACTGCGGGCCGTCGGCCGCTGCCCCAGCAGCAGCGCCGACAGACCCACGACGAACAGCGGCCCGATCGAGCCGACGACCGCCGCCATCCCGCCCGGCATCCGGTACGCCGACAGGAACAGCAGCGGGAAGAAGGCGCCGATGTTCAGCGCCCCGAGCACCGCCGCCTTCCCCCACCAGGCGCCGCGCGGCAGCACCCGGGCCAGGGCCAGCAGGACGAGGCCGGCGGGCAGGGCGCGCATGAGGCCGGTGAACAGGGGGCGGTCGGCCGGCAGGAACTCGGTGGTGACGGCGTACGTGGTGCCCCAGGAGACGGGGGCGAGGGCGGTGAGCAGGACGGTCGCGGGCCGTTTCATGACCGGCACCCCTCTCGGAGGCAGCTCGACTGGATTAGCTCGACTGGGTAGCTTGGTTGCAAGTAGCTTAGCATTAAGCAACTTGCAGTCAAGCCACTTTCTTGCGGGCGACCGGAACCGGGCGGATACTGACCGCATGAGTGCAGAGCGCAAGGACCCGGTCGACGCGATCATCGAGCAGTGGGCCACCGTGCGGCCCGATCTCGACACCGCCGCCATGGAGGTCTTCGGCCGGATCTACCGGCTCTCGCGCGCCATGGGCGACCGCATGGAGAAGGCGTACGCGAACCTCGGGATCTCCCGCGGCGAGTTCGACGTCCTCGCGACCCTGCGCCGGTCCGGGGAGCCGTACACCCTCTCCCCCCGCCAGCTCTCCGGGACGCTGATGCTCACCACCGGCGGCATGACCGGCCGCCTCGACAAGCTGGAGCGGGCGGGCCTGCTGCGCCGCTCCCCCGACCCGCACGACCGCCGGGGCCTGCAGGTGACGCTGACGGAGAAGGGGTTGGCGCTCGTCGACGAGGCGGTGGGCGCGGGCCTCGCGGTCCAGACGGACGCCCTGAAGGTCGCCCTGGACGAGGAACAGGCCGGCCGACTGGCCGACCTGTTGCGGGAGTTGCTCATCGGGACCGAGGGGCCCTAGCGGCCCTGGAACGGATCAAGGGCGCCGGCCTCGCCCCCGTACAACTGATGCGCGTACGCGGGGCGAAGGCGGCGCCCCTGAGGGAGCACGTGGGAAGCCCGGTTCGGCGGGCTCGGGGGCGAACCGCCCCGGTCAGGCCTTGGAGCTGGCCTCGGCCTTGGCCTTGGGCCTGGTCTTGATGTTGCGGGTCGTCACCCGGTGCGCCTCGTGCGACTTGTCCAGGACCAGCACCAGGCCCGCGATGACCGCGAACAGGACGAGGGGGGCCACGACGAAGAGACCCAGCGTCTCGATGACGCTCAGGCCGGTGCCGGGGTCGTCACCGTCGTCGCGGGTCAGCGCGAGCGCGGGGGACGACATGAGCAGCATCATCAGCGTCGTACCGGCAGCCAGGGCGCCGGCGCGCAGGGCGTTCTTCTTCACAGGGCCAACGTAGCGAACGGCCGAACGGGACGCGCGTCCGGGGTGCCGTATGAGGCGGGCGGCGCTCACGAAGTGCCACCCGTGGTGTGCCGGAAGACGTCCACCAAGGCATGCAGCCGCGGCGACCCCGCCAGCTCCTCCAGCGTCACCGGCCGCCCCTCCGTGTCCGCGATCGGGAGCCGCCAGTTCGGGTACTGGTCCCAGGTGCCCGGCAGGTTCTGGGGGCGGCGGTCGCCGACGGTGTCGGGGAGCCAGATGCCGACCATGCGGGCGGGGGTGTGCAGGAGGTAGCGGTGGACGGCCTGGATCTCGGCCTCCTCCGAGGACGGGTCGATGCCGCCACCGGTGCCCTGCAGGAGGCCGAGGCGGGCGAGCAGGGCCAGCCACTCCGCGGTGTCGGCCGACGCCTCCGCCCGTTCCTCGTCCAGGGGTCGGGTCAACAGGCCGAGGTGGTCGCGGAGTTCGACGTGTTCGCCGGTGAGGCGGGACGCGGTGGGCGGGAGGTCGTGGGTGGTGGCGGTGGCCAGGCAGTCGGCGCGCCAGTGGTCGGGGGGCAGGGGGCGGCCGTCGCCGTCCCAGTCGCGCTCGAACCACAGCACCGACGTGCCGAGCACCCCCCGCTCGCGCAGTGTCTCGCGCACGCCCGGCTCCACGGTGCCCAGGTCCTCGCCGATCACCACCACCCCGGCACGCGAGGCCTCCAGGAGCAGTACGGCGAGCATGGCCTCGGCGTCGTAGCGGACGTACGTGCCCTCGGTGGGCGGTTCGCCGAGCGGCACCCACCACAGCCGGAACAGGCCCATGACGTGGTCGATGCGCAGGGCGCCGGCGTAGCGGAACAGGGCCCGCAGCAAGGACCGGAAGGGCTCGTAGCCCGACTCGGCCAGGCGGTCGGGCCGCCAGGGCGGCAGGCCCCAGTCCTGGCCGCGCGCGTTGAAGGCGTCCGGGGGCGCGCCCACCGACATGCCCGCCGCGAAGTACTCCTGCTGCGCCCAGGTGTCGGCGCCCTCGGGATGGACCCCGACCGCGAGGTCGTGGACCACGCCCACTGGCATGCCCGCCTCGCGGGCCGCGCGCTGGGCGGCGGTGAGCTGGGTGTCGGTGAGCCAGGCGAGGTAGGTATGGAAGTCGACGCGGTCCATCAACTCGCCGCGGGCGCGGGCGGTGTCGGCCGAGCGGGGGTCGCGCAGGCCGGCCGGCCAGCCGTGCCAGTCGGAGCCGTGCACCTCGGCGAGGGCGCACCAGGTGGCGTGGTCCTCCAGGGCCTCGCCCTGCTCGGCGAGGTAGTCGACGTAGGCGGCGCGCCGGCCCGGCCCGAGCGGCACCTCCCGGACCAGCTCCAGCGCCTCCCGCTTGAGCTCCCACACGGCGTCCCGGTCGATCAACGCGCCCTTCTCCAGCACCGATGCACGCAGCCGCTCCGCCCGCTCCAGCAGGCCGCGCAGCCGCTCGCGGTCCGTGACCTGGGCGTACTCGGGAATGTCCGCGACCCGCAGATGCACCGGGTCGGGGAAGCGGCGTGAGGAGGGGCGGTAGGGGGACGGGTCGGTGGGGGCGCCGGGCACGGCCGCGTGCAGGGGGTTGACCTGGACGAAGCCGGCGCCGAGCGCGCGGCCGGCCCAGGCGGTGAGTTCGGCGAGGTCGCCGAGGTCGCCCATGCCCCAGGAGCGTCGGGAGAGCAGGGAGTAGAGCTGCACGAGGAGGCCGTACGAGCGTCCCGGCGGCGCGGGCAGCCGGGGCGGGGCCACGATCAGGTGGGCGCGCGCGGTGCGGCCGTCGGGCGCGGTGGCGGTCACCCGGTGGACGCCGGGCGGGAGTTGGTCGGCGGCGGCGCGGGTCTCGCCCTGTTCGGTCTCGATGCGCAGGCGGGTACCGGCCGGGAGGGCGTCGAGGGCGGCGCAGGTGCCGCCGCTCCAGCACGCCACCGTCGGCGGCAGCAGCCGCTCGCGCAGTTCCCGTTCACGGGCGGCGAGTGCGCCCCGCACCGCCGCGGGGGTGCCCGCGTCGACGCCGAGGGCGGCCAGGACCCGGGTGACGGCGGCGGCCGAGGCCGCGACCGTACGGTCCGGGGAGGGGCTGTAGGAGGTCGCGACGCCGTGCAGCGCCGCGAGCCGGGACAGGTCCTCGGTGGGCGGCTCGACCGACCGGGGTGCTGTCATCTACGGCTCCGCGTGCACGTCGGACTCGCTGGTCAGGGGGGCGGCGTCGGCGAGCGGGGGCTCGCTGGTGAGGGGTTCGGCGTCCGGCAGGGGCGGTTCGCTGGTGAGCGGGGTCTCGGCGCAGGCTCCCTCCGCGCTGAACACGCAGTAGAGCGCATCGGAGGGGGTGGACGGGGCGGAAGGCTCCGCCACGGGTTTGGAGAGGGCCGAGAGCAGAAGGTGTGCCGATGCGGCCACGGGGGCCTCCTTGTCGAGGGCGACGATCGGTCACCGCAGCCCTACCCAGTGGTCGCGGCGGCAGACGTACGAGAGGGAACAACGTGCCTCTCGTCACAATCCTCCAACCTCCCCTCCCTCACTATTCACTCAGTACATGTATCCGGTACATACTGATCGCCATGAGCACCCGCCACATCCTGCTGGGGCTGCTCGCCGGAGGGCCGAGCCATGGCTACGACCTCAAGCGACGCCACGACGAACGTTTCCCCCAGGCCCGCCCACTGGCCTACGGGCAGGTCTACACGACCCTGCAACGCCTGGTCCGGGACGGCCTCGCGGAGGTCGAGGGCACCGACTCGGACGGCGGTCCGGAACGGACGACGTACCACTCCACCGCCGAGGGAGCGCGTGAACTGGCCGAGTGGGCCGGGCGGATCGCCCCGCCCGCGCCCTTCGTGACGAACGAGATCTTCGCCAAGGTCGTCGTCTCGATCCTGGCCGGCGGCGACCCGGCCGCCTACCTCCGGGAGCAGCGCGCCGCCCACATGGAGCGGATGCGGGAGCTCACGGCGGTCAAGACCGCCACGGGGGCCGACCTCGCGACCGTGCTCTCGGCCGACTACGCCCTCAACCACCTCGACGCCGACCTCCGCTGGATGACCACCACGGCGGCCCGGCTCACCACCCTGACCGCGGAGGTCGACTCAGCATGAGCAACCCAGTGCCGCTCCTGGCGGCCCGTGACCTCGTCAAGGCGCACGGCAGCACCGAGGCCCTGCGCGGCGCCTCGGTCGAACTGCGCGCCGGTGAGATCCTCGCCGTCACCGGTGCGAGCGGCAGCGGGAAGTCGACGCTGCTGCACTGCCTGGCCGGGATCGTCCGCCCGGACGCCGGCTCGGTGACGTACGGCGGGGAGCGGCTCGACCGGCTCCCCGAGAAGCGGCTGAGCGAACTGCGCCGTACCGAGTTCGGCGTGGTCTTCCAGTTCGGGCAGCTGATCCCCGAGCTGACCGCCCTGGACAACGTGGCGCTGCCGCTGCTGCTGGCCGGAACCTCCCGCAAGGACGCCCACGAGCGGGCCGGCGAGTGGCTGGAGCGGCTGGGGGTGCGCGGGCAGGCGGAACTGCGGCCCGGCGGGATGAGCGGCGGCCAGGCCCAGCGGACCTCGCTGGCCCGGGCGCTGGTGACCGGGCCGAAGGTCGTCTTCGCGGACGAGCCGACGGGCGCGCTGGACTCCCTGGCGAGCGAACAGGTGATGACGGCCCTGGTGCACACGGCCCGCGAGTCCGGCACGGCGGTCCTGCTGATCACGCACGACGCCCAGGTGGCGGCGTACGCGGACCGCGAGGTGCGGCTGAGTGACGGGACCGTGTCGGCGCTGGAGGTGACCGCGTGAGCTCCATAGGGTCCGTGAACTCCACGAAGAACTTCCCGCGCTTCATACGCTCCGTGCGGACCGACCTGCGGATGGCCTGGCGGCTCATCCGGGGTTCCGACCGACACGAGTGGTGGCGCATCACGCTCACGGCGCTGGGCTCCGCACTCGCGACGGGCATCGCCCTCGCGGCCGTCACGCTGGGCTCGCTCCGGGGCAGTTACCAGGTGTCTGTCGGCCACGAACTGCTGAACGAGCCCGGTACGCGCGCCGGAGTGATCGTCACCCTGCTGCTCCTGCTGGTTCCCGTGCTCGGCTTCCTCGGGCAGTGCGCCCGTATCGGCGCCGTGCACCGCGACCGGCGGCTGGCCGGGCTGCGGCTGGCTGGGGCCACCCCCTGGCAGGTGCGCCGGATCGCCGCGCTGGAGACCGGGCCGGCCTGTCTGCTCGGCTCGGTGTCCGCCACCGTCGTCTCGGTGGTGGCACTGCTGTGGCTGTGGGACGAGCCGACCGCCCTCGCCTGGATTGGCGTGGCGCTGGTCGCCGCCGGTGTCCCGGTGCTGGGCGCGGCGGCGAGCGCCTTGGCGCTGCGCCGCGTGGTCGCCTCGCCGCTGGGCTGGGTACGCCGGCTGCGGCCGCGCACGGGCCGGGGTGCGGGCCTGCTGTTCGTCGGGGCGTTCCTCCTGACGGGGGCGGTGGCTCTCGTCACGGTCACCAACACCTCCACGGGCACGACCGGCCGGGGGTACGGGGAGGTGCCGCTGATGGTGTTCGGCCTGGTCGTCGCGGTCGGCGCGGGCGCCGTGTGGCTCGCGGGCGCCACGGCCGGGGGCGTCGGGCGGCTCCTCGCGCGCCGGGCCCGGACTGCGCCGACGCTGATCGCGGCGGAACGACTGCGCGACGACCCGTGGGCGGCGGCCCGCACCCACGCGGCCGTACTGCTGGTGACGGTCGTGGGCACCGGCTTCGTGGGCGTACGGCAGGTGCTGCTCGCCGATCTGCACGGCATGCGCCGCGACGGCCATCTCGGCATGGACATGGGCTACTACACGACGGGGCTCGACCTGACGGCCGCCGCGATCCTCGTCGCCCTCGCGATCGTCCTCTCCGCTCTCGCCGTCGGCACCGCCGAGGCCCTGGCCACCCGGCGCCGGGGCCTGGCCGCGCTGACCGCGGCCGGGGTGCCGCGCGCGGTGCTGGGCCGGGCGCTGCTCCTGGAGACCGCGCTGCCGCTGCTCCCCGCGGTCGCGCTGGCAGGCACCGGCGGTATGGCGATCGGCGCCTGGTACGCCACGATCGCCACGGAGCACACCACCCCGTCCGTGCCGTACGTGGCTCTCCTGGTCCCGCTCGCCGTGTACGCGGCCTGTCTGCTGGCCGCGGCCACGTCGCTGCCCCTGCTGCGCCGCTCGCTGCACCCGGCGGAGCTGCGCTACGCATAACCCGATGACCGCCGGCCCCGGGGGCACGGGGGACCCCCGGGGCCGCCAACGACCCGTCCGGCAACGCCGAAGGCCTGCCCGGCCAGCTGGAGGCCTGTCCGACCCGCGGAAGGCCCGTCCGGCAACGCGGAAGGCCCGTCCGACCCGCGGAAGGCCCTCCGACCCGCGGAAGGCCCTCCGACCCGCGGAAGGCCCTCCGACCCGCGGAAGGCCCTCCGACCCGCGGGAAGCCCGTCCGGCAACAGAAAAGCCCGGATTCTCAGGCTGAAATGCCCTCGATCCGGGCCAGGGCGTCGTCCGCGCCGTACGGCTGCAAGTACGGCATCCAGCGCGGGTCCCTGTGGCCGGTCCCGATGATGCGCCAGGCCAGGCCGGTGGGCGGGGCGGGTTTGTGGCGCAGCCGCCAGCCGATCTCGAAGAGATGGCGGTCGGCCTTGGTGTGGTTGCAGCGGCGGCATGACGCCACCACGTTGTCCCAGGCGTGCTTGCCCCCGCGGCTGCGCGGGATGACGTGGTCGACGCTGGTTGCGACGCCACCGCAGTACATGCACCGGCCCCCGTCACGGGCGAACAGCGCCCGGCGGGTCAGAGGAACGGGCCCCCGATAGGGAACCCGGACGAATCGCTTGAGCCGGACCACGCTGGGTGCGGGGACTGTGACGGTCGCGCTGTGCATGAAGGCGCCGGACTCCTCGAGGCACACGGCCTTGTTCTCGAGGACGAGGATGAGCGCGCGGCGGAGCGGTACGACGCCGAGCGGCTCGTACGACGCGTTCAGGACCAGGACATGCGGCACGGATGGCCTCCTTGGACGCCGGCGGCGCGTGGCTCGCGCCGGGACGATTCGTAGTCAGTGTCCCCTCATGCCTGGTGGAAACGCCACCATGTGCCGGTAACGGGCTGGGAGTGTTTTCGACCACATCGGAAGCATTCCCAGGATCGCGAGCTGTTCATCCCACCTGTTCATCCCCTGGTTCATGCCCAGGTGAGAGTGGTCTCTCCCTCGAACATTGCGCCGATCCACACACGATGCCCCGATAGTGTGGTGGATCCGCCCCACCGGTGACCTTTTCGTGACCTTGAAACACGACAGATGACCTTGACCGCTGCCGGAGGGGCGGACCGCTGCACCGTGGAGGTACCTGCCGTGTCCTTGTCCGCCGTCCTACTGGCCGCCGGTTCGTCGCCGTCGCCGTCTCCCTCCGAGACGCCGACCACTCCGGCGGTGCCGTCGCTCGAGGATGCCCAGGAGAGCGCCACGAACGCCGCCGGCTGGATCGAGCAGAACTGGTCCACCTGGCTGGCGATCGGCCTGAGGGTCCTGCTGATCGTCGTCATCGCGGCGGTGCTGAGAGTCGCGGTGCGGCGGGCGATCACCAAGCTGATAGACCGCATGAACCGCTCGGTGCAGACGGTCGACGGCACCGCGCTCGGCGGCCTGCTGGTGAACGTGGAGCGCCGCCGCCAGCGCTCCCAGGCGATCGGCTCGGTCCTCCGCTCGGTCGCCAGCTTCCTGATCCTCGGCACCGCGGCCCTGATGATCCTCGGCACCTTCCAGATCAACCTCGCCCCACTGCTGGCGTCCGCCGGTGTCGCGGGCGTGGCGATCGGTTTCGGTGCGCGCAACCTCGTGACGGACTTCCTCTCCGGCGTCTTCATGATCCTGGAGGACCAGTACGGCGTCGGCGACACCATCGACGCGGGTGTTGCCTCGGGCGAGGTCATCGAGGTAGGCCTGCGCGTCACGAAGCTCCGCGGCGACAACGGCGAGATCTGGTACGTCCGCAACGGCGAGGTCAAGCGCATCGGGAACCTCTCCCAGGGCTGGGCCACGGCCGGTGTCGACGTCACCGTCCGCTCGGACGAGAACCTCGACAAGGTGAAGCGGACCCTGAACGAGGTCGGCGAGAAGATGAGCAAGGAAGAGCCCTGGAACGAGCTCCTGTGGGGCCCGATCGAGGTCCTCGGCCTGGACAGCGTGCTCCTGGACTCGATGGTCGTCCGCGTCTCGGCGAAGACCGCGCCCGGCAAGGCCCTCACCGTGGAACGCGAACTGCGCTGGCGCGTCAAGCACGCCTTCGACGCGGCGGACATCCCGATCGTCGGCGGCCCCGTCCTCCCCGCGGACGCGGAGCCGGACGCGGACCCGACGGCCGGCATGGCGCCCCCGTCGGCGTACAGCAACACCGCGTCCCCGCAGGCACAGGCGGCCACGCCGCTGACGCCGCCGAGTGTGGCCAAGTAACGACACCGCGAACCCTCGACCGCCCCCGCAGGTAACGACTGTGTTGCCTCGGGGGCGGCCTATTGACGACGCCTTCACACCGGTCCTATGGTCCAGACCACCAGACAGGAAACCTTCCTAACAATCAGGGCTGCGGATACCGCCGGATGGACTTCCCGCCCTGATCACTGGGAACCTGGACAGCCGAGAGGCAGGTGTCGACCCCATGGCAGGAACCGCCGGTACGCCGGGCACCCCGAGCGTCCTGCGCGCCATGAACGACCGCGCCGCCCTGGACCTCCTCCTGGAGCACGGGCCGCTGTCCCGCACGCGGATCGGCAAGCTCACCGGCCTCTCGAAGCCGACCGCCTCCCAGCTGCTGGCCCGCCTGGAAGCATCAGGGCTGGTCCTCGCGACCGGCACCAGCGAGGGCCGCCCGGGGCCCAACGCCCAGCTGTACGAGGTCAACCCGGCCGCCGCGTACGCCGCCGGGCTCGATGTCACCCCCGAGCGGGTCCGTGCCGCCGTCGCCGACATCACCGGCCGCACGGTGGGGTCGTACGAGCTGCCCACCCCCGGCAGACGCCCCGCCCGCCCCGTCGTCCGACAGGTCACCGACGCCCTGGACGGCGCGCTCAAGGCGGCGGGGCTCGCCCGTGACGAGGTCCACCGGCTCGTCATCGGCACCCCCGGCGCCTTCGACCCCAACACCGGCCGACTGCGCTACGCCTCCCACCTGCCCGGCTGGCACTCCCCGACCCTCCTCGACGAACTCGCCGCCGCGCTGCCGATGCCGGTCGAGTACGAGAACGACGTCAACCTCGTCGCCGTGGCCGAGCAGCGGCTCGGCGCGGCCCGCGGGCACGGCGACTTCGTCCTGCTGTGGAACGAGGGCGGCCTCGGTGCCGCCCTGGTCCTCGGCGGCCGGCTGCACCGCGGCTGGACCGGCGGCGCCGGCGAGGTCGGCTTCCTGCCGGTGCCGGGCACCCCGCTGGTCCGGCAGGTCAGCAAGGCGGGCAGCGGCGGCTACCAGGAGCTGGCCGGCTCGCAGGCGATCCCCAAGCTGGCCCGGGACCTCGGCGTCGAGGACATCCCGTCGGGCCCGTACGCCGAGGTCGCCGCCGCCCTCGTCGCGCGTGCCGCGGAGGCCGACGACGGCCCCCACCGGCGCCTGCTGGAGGCGTACGCGACCCACCTCGCCACCGGTCTCGCCTCCCTCGTCTCCGTCCTCGACCCCGAACTCGTCGTCCTCAGCGGCGCCTCGCTCACCTGTGGCGGGGAACCGCTGCGCGCCCTCGTCCAGGCCGAACTGGAGGAACTGGCCGCACCCCGGCCCCGGCTCGTCGTCGGCGACGTCCGTGAACACCCGGTGCTGCGCGGCGCGTTGGAGAGCGCGCTCGCGGCCACCCGCGACGAGGTCTTCGACACCTCGCGCTGACCCCCTCCAATCCCCTCTCACCGACACACCCAACACACCCCCCTCGCGCACACCCATCACCCTCAGCCCCGCCCTGCCCTTGGGAGACCTCGTCATGCCCGGAATATCCAGGAAAGTCGCGCTCGCTGCCGCCGCCTCCGTCGCCCTCCTCGCCACCGCCTGCACCGGCCAGTCCGGCTCCGGCGCGAGCGACGACCCCTCCGAGGACACGACCCTCAACTTCTGGCACGCCTGGAGCGCGCCCGCCGAGGTGAAGGCCGTGAAGTCGCTGGTCGCCGGTTTCGAGAAGGCGCACCCCACCATCCACGTCAACGTCGTCGGCAACATGACCGACGACAAGATGAACCAGGCGCTCAGGACGGGCGGCGACAAGGCGCCCGACGTGATCTCGTCGTTCACCACGAACAACGTGGGCAAGTTCTGTTCGTCGGGAGCGCTGGTCGACCTCAACCCCCTCTTCGAGAAGTCGGGGATCGACCCGGCGAAGACCTTCCCGAAGGCGATGAGCGAGTACACCGAGTTCGACGGGAACCGGTGCAGTGTCCCGCTGCTGGGCGACGCCTACGGCCTCTACTACAACAAGACCGCCTTCGAGAAAGCCGGCATCACGACCCCGCCGAAGACCTGGTCCGAGTTCGAGGCCGACGCCAAGAAACTGACGATCTCCGACGGGGACAGCTACAAGCAGCTCGGCTTCATGCCGAACTACCACGGCTGGGAGACCACGACCGAGCACTACCTCGGGCAGTTCTCCCCCACGTACTTCGACTCCAGCGGCAAGTCGACCATCGCCACGGACCCGGCCGTCGAGGCCGGCTTCACCCTCCAGAAGAAGCTCGTCGACGAACTCGGCGGCTACCAGCGGCTGGAGAAGTACCGCTCCACACTCGGCGACGAGTGGGGCCCCAAGCACCCCTTCCACACCGGCCAGGTCGCCATGCAGCTCGACGGCGAGTGGCGCCTGGGCATGGCCCTGGACGCCAAGCCGGACTTCGAGATCGGCGTGGCCCCGCTGCCCGTCCCGGACGACCAGGCCGACCAGTACGGCAAGGGCTACATCACCGGCATCGCCGCCACCAGCCACAAGGAAAACGCAGCCTGGGAACTGGTTAAGTCGGCCACCGACACGGACGGGTGGCCGACTTCACCAACGGCACTTACGATGTGCCTCCTACGCTCGCCGTACGCATAGCTGACGTACGTCTTCGAGCACTACCGATCCTGAGCAGTGAGCGGATGAAATCCCTGCACTGGCACGCCCCGAACGGTCTTGGGCGCACTGGTCGTCCGCTTTCGCATCTCGGGCGGCGACACGGATCGCGTCCGTGGTCCGAGCCGAGTGGGCGGAGTCCCTCACGACCTGGCCTATGGACGCGGCCAGAGGCGACGGGGAGGCCCTGAACCATCCTCTGGTGGAGCAGGGGCCCCGCACGCTGGCACCGCACCGGCGTCCCAGATCGCACGGCAACGCTAACCCGGCGCACCCGGGGAGCCGCAAGGCCATGAACCGACCATCACACGATCGAGCTAATTCGGCGCCCCGATGCACACTCCCGTACGAACGACAGACGGCCTCCACCCGCCCGCCCTGCGCAACACCCTGTGGCTGGTCCTGATCACGGTCACGCTCCGGGTCGCCTTCGGACTCGGCGTCGGCCTGCTCATCACGAAGATCAGGACGGGCACGGGTGTCTTCCGCACCCTCTTCTACCTGCCCTACCTGGCCCCGCCGGTGGCGGCCACCATGGCCTTCGCCTTCCTGCTCAACTCCGGTACCGGACCGGTCAACTCGATCCTCGAAGGCATCGGCATCCCTGCCCCCGGCTGGTTCAACGACCCCTCCTGGTCCAAGCCGGCCCTCACCCTGCTCGCCCTGTGGGGCATCGGCGACCTGATGGTCATCTTCATGGCCGCGCTGCTCGACGTACCCCGGGAGCAGTACGAGGCGGCCGAGCTGGACGGCGCGTCGGCCTGGCAGCGCTTCCGGTTCGTCACCCTGCCGAACATCTCGCCGATCGTGATGTTCGCCGTGGTCACCGGCGTGATCCAGGCCATGCAGTACTACGCCCAGCCACTGATCGCCGGGAAGGTCGCCTCGGGCGTGATCCAGGGCGCGGGCACCCAGTTCGAGCCCGGCTATCCCGACAAGTCGACCCTCACCCTCCCCCAGCTCGTCTACAACCTCGGCTTCCAGCGCTTCGACTACGGCTCCGCGTGTGTCGTCGCCCTCGTCCTCTTCGCCCTGTCGATGGCGTTCACCGCGTTGCTGATGCGGCGCCGGGGCGGGCTCATCCAGGCAGGTGACTGACCATGACCCAAGTACTGGACAGACCGGTGGAGTTGCCGGCGCCCGTCTCCCCGGCGGAGCGCACGGCCCGCCGCAGGGCGTTCCTCGAGTGGATCGCCATCCACTCCCTCGGGGTCGCGGTGGCGCTCTTCTTCACCCTCCCCTTCGTGTTCGTCTTCCTGACGTCCCTGATGAGCGACTCCCAGGCCCTCAGCCGCGATCTGATCCCGCACACCTGGGAGTGGGGCAACTACGCCAAGGTCTTCGACACGCCCGGCTTCCTGACCTGGTGGAAGAACACGCTCCTCTACGCCGGCGTAGGCACCGTCCTCACCGTCGTGTCCTCGATCCCCGTGGCGTACGCGCTCGCCAAGTTCCGCTTCCGGGGCCGCAATCTGTCCCTGATGCTGGTGATCTCGATGATGATGCTGCCGCCGCAGGTGGTCGTCATCCCGATGTACCTGTTCTGGGCGAAGCAGCTGGACCTGTCCGGCACGCTGTGGCCGCTGATCATCCCGATGGCGTTCGGCGACGCGTTCTCCATCTTCCTGCTGCGGCAGTTCCTGACGACGATCCCGAACGAGTACCTCGACGCGGCGCGGGTGGACGGCTGCGGCGAGCTGCGCACGCTGCTGAGGGTCGTCCTGCCGATGGCCAGGCCGGGCATCGCCGCGGTCGCCCTCTTCCAGTTCTTCTGCGCGTGGAACGACTACTTCGGCCCCCAGATCTACGCCTCCGAGAACCCCGGCGCCTGGACACTGAGTTACGGGCTGGAGTCGTTCAAGGGAGCGCACCACACCGACTGGAACCTCACCATGGCCGCGACCGTACTGGTCATGGCCCCCGTGATCCTCGTGTTCTTCTTCGCCCAGAAGGCGTTCGTCGAGGGCGTCACGCTCACCGGAGTAAAGGGTTGAACCACCTATGAAACTCACCGTGGTCGGCGGAGGATCGACCTACACACCCGAACTCATCGACGGCTTCGCCCGTCTGCGGGACACCCTGCCCGTCGAGGAACTGGTCCTCGTGGACCCGGCGGCGGACCGCCTGGACCTGGTGGGCGGCCTGGCCCGCCGTATCTTCGCCCGGCAGGACCACCCGGGCCGGATCGTGACCACCTCTGTGCTGGAGGAGGGCATCGAGGGCGCCGACGCGGTCCTGCTCCAACTCCGCGTCGGCGGCCAGGCGGCCCGCGAGCAGGACGAGACCTGGCCCCTGGACTGCGGCTGCGTCGGCCAGGAGACGACCGGCGCGGGCGGCCTCGCCAAGGCGCTGCGCACGGTCCCGGTGGTCCTCGACATCGCGGAACGGGTCCGTCGTACGAACCCCGACGCCTGGATCATCGACTTCACCAACCCGGTCGGCATCGTCACCCGCGCCCTGCTCCAGGCCGGCCACAAGGCGGTCGGCCTCTGCAACGTGGCGATCGGCTTCCAGCGGAAGTTCGCGGGACTGCTCGGCGTCACGCCCGGGGAGGTCCACCTGGATCACGTCGGCCTCAACCACCTCACCTGGGAGACGGCCGTACGCCTCGGCGGCCCGGAGGGCGAGGACGCCCTGCCCGAGCTCCTGTCCCAGTACGGCGACACGATCGCCGCCGACCTGCACCTGCCCCGCCCGCTCCTGGACCGCCTCGGCGTGGTCCCGTCGTACTACCTGCGCTACTACTACGCGCACGACGAGGTCGTACGGGAACTGAGAACGAAGCCGTCCAGGGCGGCCGAAGTAGCGGCCATGGAACGACAACTGCTGGAGATGTACGCCGACCCGGCCCTGGACGAGAAGCCGGAACTCCTCGCCAAGCGGGGCGGCGCCTACTACTCCGAGGCGGCGGTCGACCTGGCGGCCGGGCTGCTCGGCGGGGGCGGCAGCCCCTACCAGGTGGTGAACACCCACAACCGCGGCACCCTGCCCTTCCTCCCTCCCGACGCGGTGATCGAGGTACAGGCGGCCGTGGGACAGAAGGGGGCGACGCCGCTGTCCGTGCCGGCCGTGGACCCGCTGTACGCGGGCCTGATGGCGCAGGTGACGGCGTACGAGGAGCTGGCGCTGGACGCCGCGCTGCGGGGCGGCCGCGACCGGGTGTTCCGGACGCTGCTCGCCCACCCGCTCATCGGCCAGTACGAGTACGCCGACACCCTCACCGACCAGCTGATCGCACACAACCGGGAGCATCTCGCGTGGGCCTGACCGCAAGTGTCCTCGCCGTCGACGCGGGCAACAGCAAGACCGACGTCGCGGTCGTGGCGGCCGACGGAACCGTCCTCGCCACGGCCCGCGGCGGCGGGTTCCGACCGCCCGTGGTGGGCGTGGAGGCGGCGGTGGACAAGGTGGCGCAGGCCGTGGAACAGGCCTTCACCACGGCCGGAGTCGAGTCGGTCGACCACGTCTCCGCCTGCCTCGCCAACGCCGACTTCCCCGTCGAGGAGGAGCAGTTGGCGGCCGCGCTGCACGCGCGCGCGTGGGGGGCGAGTACGGAGGTCCGCAACGACACGTTCGCGGTGCTGCGGGCCGGCGTCACCGAACCGCGCGGGGTCGCCGTCGTCTGCGGCGCCGGCATCAACTGCGTCGGCATGCGTCCCGACGGCCGCACCGCCCGCTTTCCCGCGCTGGGGCGTATCTCCGGCGACTGGGGCGGCGGGTGGGGCCTCGCCGAGGAGGCCCTGTGGCACGCCTCGCGTGCGGAGGACGGCCGGGGTCCTGCCACGGCCCTTGCGCGCACCCTCCCGGCCCACTTCGGGCTGCCCTCCATGTACGCCCTCGTCGAAGCCCTGCATCTGGAGCACATCGGCACGGCCCGCCGCCACGAGCTGACGCCGGTCCTCTTCTCGACGGCCGTCGCCGGTGACGCGGTGGCCCGCGGCCTGGTCGACCGCCTGGCCGACGAGGTGGTGACCATGGCGACGGTGGCGCTGACGCGGCTGGATCTGTTGGAGGAGGAGACGCCGGTACTTCTGGGAGGCGGGGTGCTGGCGGCGCGGCATCCCCAACTGGACGACGGCGTACGTGACTTGCTGGCGTCCCGTGCCCCCAAGGCCGTACCGCAGGTGGTGACCGCGAGCCCTGTCCTGGGGGCGGCGCTGCTGGGGCTGGACCGGGTGGGCGCGTCCGGAGAGGTACAGGAGAGGGTGCGGGCGTACTTCGAGCACTGAGCCGGGTTTCGTCATGGCACCCGGCGCTGGTGCGGACGCCCCTGGGGGCTCCGCCCCCAGACCCCCGGCCTATGCCCACCCACCACCCGACTCGGTCACTCAAGAAGTGACCGTCGCCCTGGGGGCTCCGCCCCCAGACCCCCACGCACTCGCACCCGCGGCCGCCGACGCACCGGAGTGGGTCGTGGCGGTACGGCGCAGCCCGCCGCTCAGCTGGTCCCAGTACCGGTCCACCGTGGCAGCGGGCGGAGGGGCGCGACCCGCGGCGGGCTCGCCGTACCGCCGCGACCCCGACCCCCAGCGCGCCCCCTGCGCCCCACGCCCGCCCCCGCGGCCCCCGGATGGAACCGAACCGATTCCACCGGCGTATGAATGGGCAGGGGGTGGTGCGGGGCCGCGGCCGTACCACCGCAAGAGCACACTGCGATCCGATCAAGATCCAGCCAAGGCCGGTGCGGATGTCAGTCCCGGCAGCGATACTTGCGGCGACGGATGACCATGGGGGAGGTCAAGTGACACACCCGCCGAAAAGCAGCGCGGCACCACCAGGCTCCGGTGTGCCCACGATGCCTGCGGTACCACCGCAGCCGCAACCGCACCCGAGCGGCCCAGTGCCGCCGGTGCAGCACAACAACCCCACTCCTCCTACTCCCCCCGCCCCGCCCGAGCCGCCCCGCCGCACCGCCTTCGCCGAGGGCGTCGACCGACTGCGCACCGCCGCCACCACCGAGCCCGGCCGGCTGCGCATCATCGGCGCCGTCCTCGCCCTGCTCGTCGTCGCCTTCGGGGCCGTCACCGCCTGGCAGATGGCCGACCGGTCGACCGCCGCCGACGACGTGCTGAACAACAGCCAGCCGCTGAGCTCCGCCGCGGCCGACATATACCGCTCGCTCGCCGACGCCAACACCGCCGCCTCCAGCGGCTTCCTGGCCGGCGGCCAGGAGACGGCCGCCTCTCGCGACCGGTACGAGAAGGACATCGACGCCGCAGCCGAGGGCCTGGTCCAGGCGGCGGCGAACTCGGACCCGGACTCGCCGGCCGCCAAGACCGTGGCCAGGCTGAACAAGCTGCTGCCGGAGTACAAGGGCCTGGTCGAGCGGGCGCGGACGTACAACCGCCAGGGCTTCCCGGTCGGCGGCGCCTATCTGCGGTACGCCAACGAGAAGATGCAGAAGGAGATGCTCCCGGCGGCGGAGGATCTCTACAAGAAGGAGAACCAGCGCCTGCGCGCCGACTACGGCGACGCCACGCCCTACCCGTGGGCGGCGATCGGCCTCGGCGTCCTCGCGCTGGCCGCGCTCGCCTGGGCCCAGCACCGCAACTACCGGCGTACGAACCGCGTCCTGAACCACGGCCTGGTCGCGGCCACCGCGACCGCCACGGTGGTGCTGCTCTGGCTGGTCGTCGGCCACAGCGTGGCGCGCGCGGCCCTCGACGACTCCTACGACCACGGCGTCCGCTCGCTGAACGTCCTGCACGACGCCCGCATCGCCTCCCTGAAGGCGCGCGGCAGCGAGAACCTGACCCTGGTGGCCCGCGGCGCCGAGACCGTAGAGGTGGACGGCACGACGTACGACGCCTACGACCACGACTTCGGCGAGGAGATGGACACCCTCGGCAAGGGCCTGGCCGCGGCGGAGAAGCTCGCCGACGACAAGACGGGCGAGCAGCCGGTCACCGCGGCCGTCGGCAACATGACCGAGTGGAAGAAGCGTCATGCCGCGGCCCGCGCCCAGGACGAGAACGGCAACTACCAGGCGGCGCTGGACAGGGTGATCGGCCCCAAGGGCGCGACCGGCGAGTGCTTCGACAGCGTCGACGCGAACCTCGCCAAGGCGATCACGCACGAGAACGCCGAGTTCGAGCAGGCGGCCGGCAACGGCCTGGACGCGATGACGGGGCTCACGGTGGGCGCGGCCGTCCTCGCGGTCCTGGGCGCGGCCGGCGCCGTCCTGGGTATCGGCCGCAGGCTGTCGGAGTACCGGTGAGAGGGGGCGTGACGATGCGGCGGTGGATGCGAGGGCGAGGTCTGCGGGCCGGGCTGAAGGGCTGGGGCGGTGTGGGCGCGATGGCGGTCGTCTGCGCCCTGGCGTTGACGTTCGTGCTGCTGCTGCCGCTGATCCCGTCGGGCGGCGACGGCAGCACGGGCACGAGCGGCCCGGGCCTCGCGTACGGCAGCCGGGCCCGTGCCGAAGGGGGCTGCACCACGGACGAGATGGCGAAGGCCCCCGAGAAGCAGACGCTGTCCCCGTCCGGCGCGGACGGCCCGACCATCGAGGCGATCAAGAGCCGTGAGGGCGAGAAGCGCAAGCTGATCGTCGGCGTCGACCAGAACAGCTACCGCTGGGGCTACCGCGACCCGAACAGCGGCCAGGACGCGGCCCTCGAGGGCTTCGACATCGACCTGGTCCACCGCATCGCCGAGGACATACTCGGCGACCCGAACGCGGTCCAGTTCAAGGCGATCCCCACCGACCAGCGCATCCCGGCGATCAAGGACGGCCGGGTCGACATGGTCGTCCGTACGATGACGATCAACTGCACGCGCCTGGCCGATGTCGCCTTCTCCGCGCCCTACTTCAAGACCGGTCAGCAGGTCCTGGCGCCCAAGTCGTCGCCGATCACGGGGTACGACGGCTCGCTCGCGAAGCAGCGGATCTGCACGGCGAAGGGCTCCACCGCCAACACCACGCTGGTCGAGGGCCAGAAGTCGGGCAAGCTCGTCTCGTCCGCCGACCTGAGCACCACCGTCCCCAACCAGCTCGACTGCCTGGTGCGCCTCCAACTCGGCGAGGTGGACGCCGTGGTGACCGACGGCGCGCTCGCCGCGAGCCAGGCCGCCCAGGACCCGACGGTCGAGCTGAAGGGCGAACCCTTCACCGCCGAGTACTACGGCGTGGCGATGAAGAAGGACGCCGACGATCTGGTACGCCGGGTCAACCAGGTTCTGGTGGACTACCGCGAGGACACGGCGAACGGCTGGCAGGCGTCGTACGGCAGGTGGCTTTCGGCGACACTGGGCAAGGATCCGAAGACATCGGAACCGCCCACGCCGGCGGAGTACTTGCGCAAAAGCTGACAGACCATCAACCCATCAACCCACACCCCCATCAACCCACACCCCGTCAACCCACACCCCGTCAACACACAACGCAGCGAGAGGTGATCGATGGGCGTCACGGACCCCGCCGGGCCGGTGATGGACCGGGACGAGGTGGACCGTGCGCTGGCGCGGCTCGGCGCGGAGCACGAGGCCATCGAGACCTCGCTGTTCGCCCTCCAGGACCACGCGGGCCGCAGACTCCTAGAAGGCGCCGAGCTCACCGGCGTCACCAAGGAGCGCTGGCAGGCGGCGGAGGCGTCGATCAGCCTGCTGTGGGCCTACTTCGACGCCTACACCGGCGCGCTGCGCTCCGCCCGTGGCATCCGCGCCCGCCGCCGCTGGTCCAGCCGCGAGGACCTGGTGGAGCTGACCGAGCTGCTGCGCGGCGAGTCCGTCACGGTCGCCGGATCCGCCTCGGCGACGGCCAACGCGCCGACGCTGCACGGTGGTTCGGGCAAGCTCAGCGAGCGGTTCTCGCTGGTCACGCTCGTGGACCGGATGAACGAGCTGTACGCGACCTCGCTGGACATGGTCGTCGCCGCCGACGCCGTGTGGTCGGCGCTGCCCGCCCGTATCGATTTACTGGCCGCGGAGCTCCAGCGCACCCGCCGGCTGGCGCACTCCGTCGGCGTACGCCCCGGGGAACACCCGGCGGGCGACGACCTGGAGCGCATCACGCGCACCCTGACGAACCTGCGCGAGCAGGTGGTGTCCGACCCGCTGGCGTTCTGGGTCCCGACGCCGGGGAGTTCGGCACCCGGCGGCGGCAAGCCCGACACCACGGTGTACGACCGTGAGGCGCGCGCCCTGGAGGACGTGCGCCGGGAGATCGACGCCGTGCTGACGGTCCGGCAGGACGCGGAGGCCCGGCTGGTGAAGCTGCGGGACGTGCTGTCCCGCGCGGACCGCACCCTCGCCGAGGCACGCCTCGCGCGCGGCGAGGTCCTCGCGAAGATCGCGGCCACGGAGGTGCCGGTGGTCAGCGGCCCGCCGACCGTGCTGCAGGAGCAGCTGGCGACGGCCGCCGAGTACCGCAGACACGCCCAATGGCACCGCCTCTCCCCGCTCCTGGAGTCCCTGGAGCAGAAGGCGGAGGACGAACTGCTGCGCGCCCGCGAGTCGTTGACCGCGGTCACCCAGCCCCTGGCGGTCCGCGCGGAGCTGCGCGGCCGCCTCGACGCGTACAAGGCGAAGGTGTCCCGGCACGGCCTCGCGGAGGACCCGTTCCTGGTGGAGCGGTACGACGCGGCGCGGCGGATGCTGTGGAGCGCGCCCTGCGACCTGCGCGTCGCCGAACAGGCCGTGCTGCGCTACCAGCACGCGGCCGCCGAGCTGCTCGCCGCCCCTCGGGTGCCGGAGCAGCAGGGCGGGCCCGAGGACCGTAGAGGGCCCGGAGCATGAGCGACAGAAGGGGGACTGCGTCGTCATGAGTCAGGCACAACAGCCCTGCCAGCGGCCCGGCTGCGAGGGGGCGTACGAGGACGTGGGGGGCGGCGAGCTGTACTGCGACACGTGCGGTCTCGCCCCGGTCGTCTCCACGACCGGCATGGTCGGCTCACCGCCCACCGGGATCACGGCCGGCGGCCGCGGCTCCCGGAGTTCGTCCGGCAGCGCCAGTTCGCGCGCCAGCAGCCGCAGCAGTTCGCGTACGTCGTCGCAGTCGTCGAAGTCGCGGCGCTCGGTGTCGGGACGGCTGTCGCGCTCGGTGTCGGGACGGTCCACGGGCCGCTCGCTCTCGGTGCGCAGCTCCGGCGCGGGCGCCGGGTCGTCCTCCCGGGGCCGGCTGGGCGCGGGCCTGGTCGAGGTGCCGGGCGTGCCGCGTCCGGACCCGCGCGCGATGGTCCTGGAGAACCCGGAGGTGCCCGAGCGCAAGCGGTTCTGCTCGCGCTCCGACTGCGGGGCGCCGGTGGGGCGTTCGCGCGGCGAGCTGCCGGGGCGCACGGAGGGGTTCTGCACGAAGTGCGGCCACCCGTACTCCTTCGTCCCGAAGCTGAAGTCCGGCGACGTCGTGCACGGCCAGTACGAGGTCGCGGGCTGTCTGGCGCACGGCGGCCTGGGCTGGGTCTATCTCGCCGTGGACCGTGCGGTGTCGGACCGCTGGGTGGTGCTCAAGGGCCTGCTCGACACCGGCGACCAGGACGCGATGGCCGCCGCGATCTCCGAGCGGCGTTTCCTCTCGGAGATCGAGCATGCCAACATCGTGCGGATCTACAACTTCGTCGAGCACCTCGACCAGCGGACGGGTTCGCTGGACGGGTACATCGTCATGGAGTACGTCGGCGGCAAGTCCCTCAAGGAGATCGCCAACGCCCGCCGCAGCCCGCAGGGCAAGCGGGACCCGCTGCCGGTGGAGCAGGCGTGCGCATACGGCATCGAGGCGCTCGAGGCCCTCGGGCATCTGCACAGCCGCAACCTGCTGTACTGCGACTTCAAGGTCGACAACGCGATCCAGACCGAGGACCAGCTCAAGCTGATCGACATGGGCGCGGTGCGCAGGATGGACGACGACGAGTCGGCCATCTACGGCACGGTGGGCTACCAGGCGCCCGAGGTCGCCGAGGTCGGCCCGTCGGTCGCCTCCGACCTGTACACGGTCGCCCGCACCCTCGCCGTCCTCACCTTCGACTTCCAGGGCTACACGAACGTCTTCGTGGACTCCCTGCCCGACCCCGACAACATCGAGGTCTTTCGCCAGTACGAGTCGTTCTACCGGCTGTTGGTCCGCGCCACCGACCCGGACCCGGCCCGCCGGTTCGCGTCCGCCCAGGAGATGGCGGAACAGCTGACGGGCGTGCTGCGGGAGGTCGTGTCGCTCCAGTCGGGGCGTGCCCGCCCGGCGCTGTCGACGCTGTTCGGGCCCGAAGTGCGGGTCACCGACACGGTGTTGTTCCCGAAGCTGGACGGAGAGGTGTCGAGGCTGGGGGCGCGGACGGTGCCCGCCCGGCGGCGTTCCTCGGCCGGTTCCCTCCTGCCCGCCGCCGTCCCTGCCCTTCCGGCCGGCGACGGAGCCGTCACCAACGCAGCCGCCACCGCTCCCGGCCTGGTCAAGCCCGCCGACGCCCCCGCCGCCGCGCTCGCCCTGCCGGTGCCGCACGTGGACGCGTCCGATCCCAACGCCGGGTTCCTCGCCGGTCTGATGGCCACCGCGTCCGCCGAGCTGCTGGGGGCGATCGCCGCCGCTCCGACCCCGTCGACCGAGACGCGGCTGCGGCAGATCCGGGCCTGGCTGGAGAACGGCGACACGGACACCGCCCACCAGGCCCTGCTGAAGCTGGAGGAGGAGCGGCCCGACGACTGGCGGGTGGTCTGGTACCGGGGTGTCGCCGCGCTCGTCACCGGCGACCACGAGGCCGCCGCGCTCGGCTTCGACGCGATCTACGACGCCTTCCCCGGCGAGATCGCCCCCAAGCTGGCCCTCGGCCTGTGCGCGGAGGTGCTCGGGCAGCTCGACAACGCCGCCGAGTACTACCGCCTCGTCTGGTCGACCGACCCGAGCTATGTCAGCGCCGCCTTCGGCCTGGCCCGCGTCCAGCTCGCCACCGGCGACCGGCGGGGCGCCGTACGGACGCTGGAATCGGTGCCGGAGTCGTCCATCCACTACACGGCCGCGCGCGTGGCGGCCGTCCGGGCGCGGCTGCGGCAGCGCACGGCGGTGGCCGGCGACGTACCCTTCCTGGACGATCTGACGGCGGCAGCCGGACAGATCGAGGCCCTGGAGGCGTACGGCCTGGACCCGGCGCGGCGTGAGCAGTTGTCCGCGGAAGTCCTCGGCAGCGCGCTGGACTGGATACTCTCCGGTGGCCAGGGTTCCGCGCCTCCGCCGGCCGCCGGGGGGCGGGTGCTGCTCGGCAGCGGCCTGGACGAGCGGGGCCTGCGCTTCGGACTGGAGCGTTCGTACCGCACGCTGGCCCGGCTGGCGTCGGGCGGCGAGGAGAGGATCGACCTGGTGGAACGTGCCAACCGTTACCGCCCCCGGACATGGGTGTAGTTGATGTCGCAGATGCCCCAGCAGACCGCCCTGTCGAGGTGTCCGAGCTGCGAGGAACCCCTCGAGTCGGGTGACCGTTTCTGCGGTGCGTGCGGATACGACCTGTCCGCCGTACCCGCGCCGCCGGGCGACCACCCGACGATCGCCATGAACGGCGGCGTGCCGCTCCCGCCGGACGGCAGGCCCGCCATGCCACCGGCCGCACCGCAGCAGCCGCAGCAGCCGTACGCGGGCTCACCTCAGCCGCCGTTCACGGGCTCCGCGGTGTCCCCCGCCTCGGGCGTACGGTTCGACCGGTCGCCGGAGCCCGACGAGTACCCCCTCCAGGCCCCCGATCCACGCGTGGCCACCGATGTCCCGACCCCGCCCGACGGCATCAAGGTGTGCGTGGCCTGCCGGGCCGGCCGGGTCGACAGCGACGGCTACTGCGAGAACTGCGGGCACGCCCAGCCACGGGAGCGCGACCACATGGAGCAGGACATCGGCCCGGTGGCCGCCGTGAGTGACCGCGGTCTGCGGCACCACCGCAACGAGGACGCGTTCGGCCTCGGCTGTGCCGCGCTGCCGGACGGCTCGGCCGCGGTGGTGGCGATCGTCTGCGACGGCGTGTCCTCGGCGACCCGTCCCGACGACGCCTCGCTGGCCGCCTCCCGCGCGGCGAGCGAGTCGCTGCTCGCCGCGCTCCCCCACGGCACGCACCCGCAGCAGGCGATGCACGAGGCGATCGTCGCCGCCTCGCACGCGGTCAACGCGCTGGCCGAGGAGCCCGCCACGGCCCGCGAGCACGCCCCGCACCAGAACGCCCCCGCCTGCACCCTCGTCGGCGCGGTGGTGACCTCCGGGCTGCTGGTCGTCGGCTGGGTCGGCGACAGCCGCGCCTACTGGGTCCCGGTGGACCGCAGCACTCCCCCGGCCCGGCTCACCGAGGACGACTCCTGGGCCGCGCAGATGGTCGCCGCGGGCCTGATGAACGAGGCGGAGGCGTACGCCGACGAGCGGGCCCACGCGATCACCGGCTGGCTCGGCGCGGACGCCTACGAACTGGAGCCGCACACCGCTTCCTTCAAGCCGGACCGGCCTGGTGTGGTGGTGGTGTGCACCGACGGCCTGTGGAACTACGCGGAGGCGGCCGAGGAGATGGCCGAGGTCCTGCCGCCGGACGCCGCGGTGCGCCCCCTGCACAGCGCCCGCGTCATGGTCGGTCACGCCCTGGACGGCGGGGGCCACGACAACGTAACAGTGGCGGTCGTGCCGTTCCCGGCCCCGCCGCAGGGGGCAGGATCGGCCTGAGGGCCGCACACGGGGAAGTCTCGACGAACCGGAGGGGACCGGTCCGTCCACAGTCGTCGCCCCGCCCGAGGCGGGGAGTTCGAGGGGGATTTGAGTAGGTATGGCCAATTTCTCGAAGTCCAGCGTGCCGCAGTTCTCGGTGGACGTGTACCAGAACGAGTTCCTGCCGGAGGGCGGCCGCGAGGTCAACGCGATCGTCACGGTGACCGCGACCGGCGGCGGCACGATCGGAAGCGCGGTCGCGTCGCCCCACCTCTACTCGGCCGGTCAGGGCCCGTCCGCGGCCGTGGCGATCATGGTCGACTGTTCGGGCTCGATGGACTACCCGCCGACCAAGATGCGCAACGCGCGGGACGCCACGGCCGCCGCCATCGACACCCTGCGCGACGGCGTGCACTTCGCGGTGATCGGCGGCACGCACGTGGCCAAGGAGGTCTACCCGGGAAACGGCCGGCTCGCGGTCGCCGACGCCACCACGCGCGACCAGGCCAAACAGGCCCTGCGCAAGCTCAGCGCGGGCGGCGGTACGGCCATCGGCACCTGGCTGCGGCTCGCCGACCGGCTGCTGTCCTCCGCGGACGTGGCCATCCGCCACGGCATCCTGCTCACCGACGGCCGCAACGAACACGAGTCGCACGAGGACCTGAAGGCCTCCCTGGACGCCTGCGCCGGGCGGTTCACCTGTGACGCGCGCGGCGTGGGCACTGACTGGGAAGTGAAAGAAGTCACAGGAATCGCCTCCGCACTGCTCGGCACCGCCGACATCGTCGCCGACCCGGCGGGCCTGGCCGCCGACTTCACGCAGATGATGGAGACGGCGATGGGCAAGGAGGTCGCGGACGTCGCCCTGCGGCTGTGGACGCCGGTGGGCACCACTGTGAAGTTCGTCAAGCAGGTCGCGCCCACCGTCGAGCAACTGACCGACCGCCGCACCGAGTCCGGCCCGCGAGCGGGCGACTACCCCACCGGCTCCTGGGGAGACGAGTCCCGTGACTACCACGTCTGCGTCGAGGTCCCGGTCGCGAACATCGGCCAGGAGATGCTGGCCGCCCGGATCTCCCTGGTCGTCCCGCAGCCCGACGGCAGCACGCAGGCACTGGCCGGCGCGCAGGGTCTCGTACGGGCCGTCTGGACCGACGACATGGTCGCCTCCACGTCGATCAACCCTCAGGTCGCCCACTACACCGGCCAGGCAGAACTGGCACAAGCCATCCAACAAGGGCTCGATCTGCGCAAATCGGGAGACTTCGACGGAGCAACGGCCAAACTGGGCAGGGCCGTTCAGCTCGCGAGTGCCTCCGGGAACGCGGATACTGCGAAACTGCTTGCGAAGGTGGTCGACGTCGTCGATGCGGCGACAGGTACTGTGCGACTGAAGGCGAAGGTCGCGGAGGCCGACGAGATGACTCTCGAAACCCGGTCCACAAAGACTGTTCGTGTAAAGAAGTGACCTAGCAGGACCCGAGTAAGACCGAGTAGGACACAGAAGGAGAGGGGGACGCGCCGACATGCCGACCTGCCCGAACGGACACCAGTCGGGTTCCGACGACTGGTGCGAGGTCTGCGGTCACCGCATGGCTGGTGCCGTGCCTCCGCCCCCTCCGCCGCCGCCCCCGGGCGGAGGCTACGGCTTCCCGCCACCGCAGGGCCCGGGCACGCAGCCTGGCCCGCCCGGCGGCCGCGCGCCCGAGCCGGAACTGTGCCCGCAGTGCCGTACGCCCCGTGAGGGCGGTGCGCCGTTCTGCGAGGAGTGCCGGTGGAACTTCCTGACCAACACGGCCACGTCGTACACCCCGGCCGCACCGCCGCAGGCACCCGGCCCCAACCCGGCCGCGCGCTTCCAGCAGCAGCCTCCGGGGCCGTCGTACGGCGGCGGTGACGGCTACGACTACCAGGGCTCGCGCCCCTCGCAGATGAACCGCCCGGCCGAACCGATCCCGCCGGGCCCGCCGTTCGGCAACGGGCCGTCGGGACCGGGTGGTCCTGTTGGGCAGGGTGGGCCGGGTGGCCCTGGTGGTCCCCGCCCCGGTCAGGGTCCGGGTCAGGGTCAGGGCCCCGGTGGTCCGGGTGCTCCCGGTGGTTACGGCGGTCCCGGTGGTCCGAACGGTCCCGGTCAGGGCCCCGGCGGTCCGGGTGCTCCCGGCGGCTACGGCGGTCCCGGTGGTCCGAACGGTCCCGGTCAGGGCCCCGGCGGTCCGGGTGGACAAGGGGGTCCCGGTGGCCCGGGCGCTCCCGGTGGCTACGGCTATCCGCAGCCCGGTGGCCCCGGCGGCCCTGGTGGCCCGAGCGGTCCCGGCGGTCCCGGCGGTCCAGGGGCTCCCGGTGGCTACGGCTATCCACAGCCCGGCGGACCCGGTGGCCCTGGCGGCCCCGGCGGTCCCGGGCCTTTCGGTGCCGACCCGTCGCGGCCGGTTCCGCCGCCGCCCGGCCCGACCCCGCACGGCGGTCCTGGTGGCCCCGGCGGTCCCGGTCAGGGCCCCGGCGCACCCCAGGCTCCCCAGGCGTTCCAGCAGCCCGGTCCCGGCGGCCCGCCCGGGTACCCGCAGGACCCGAACCGGCAGCAGCAGGGCGGTCCGTCCTTCGGCGGTGGCGGCGACTGGGAACTCCCCCCGCCGTCGTCCACGGCACCCGGCGGCCCCGGCCAGGGTCCGGGCGGTCAGGGCCCTGGCGGCGGGTACGGCTATCCGCAGCCCGGCGCGACCCAGGCCCCGCCCGCTCCTCCCGGCCCCGGCTACCCGCAGCAGCCGTCGACCTGGTCGGCGACCATCGGCCCGGACCGTGACTACTTCATGGCGATGATGCAGCGCTCCGGGCCCGAGGCCGCAGGTCTCAACCTGCCCGCGTACTCGCCCGAGCAGCAGCGCGCCCTCACCGGCAACCAGATCACCATCGGCCGCCGCCGGCACTCCACCGGCGACACCCCCGACATCGACCTGGCGGTGCCGCCGGAGGACCCGGGCGTCTCGCACCAGCACGCGGTGCTGGTCCAGCAGCCGGACGGCTCCTGGGCGGTCGTCGACCAGAACTCGACGAACGGCACGACGGTCAACGGCTCGGAGGAGCCGATCCAGCCCTTCGTGCCGGTGCCGCTGCAGGACGGGGACCGGGTGCACGTGGGCGCCTGGACGACGATCACCATCCACCGCGGCTGATCAACAGCGGCTGATCAACAGCGGCTGATCAACAGCGGCTGATCAACAGCGGCTGATCAACAGCGGCTGATCAACGGCGGGCTGATCAACGGCGGTCGGTCATCGGAGAGACTGCCGGAGGGGTTAATCGGAGGGGCCACGCATACGGCCCCTCCGGGTCGTCCAGCCACGCCCACTCGCGTTCGCCGCTGACCGTGAGGCCGTAGCGCTCGCGCTGCGGCTGCCCCTCGCGCTCCCACAGTGCGTACGCCTCCTGCGGATCGAGGCTGCCGCGGGTCAGCGCAAGCAGGAAGCGGAACAGTTCGTGGTCCCTGGCCCGGCGCGGCACGCCGCCCAGCGGGGCCTGCTCCGGCTCGGGCCCGCCGCCGCGCAGCGGCACGAAGTAGGCGGGCGTGTGCAGGAAGTGCCCCTCGGCCTGCCCGGTGTCCGTCACCGTCAGCGCGACCAGGCCGGTGGCGAGCGGGGTCAGGATGCGGGCGCCGGGGCGGCACTGGGAGAGCCAGGCGGGCGGGATCGACGGCAGTGTGCAGGTCGCGATGATCCGGTCGAACGGGGCGCGTTCGGGCACCCCGCGCGCTCCGTCGCCGGTGACGACGACCGGGTGGTACCCGGCGGCCGCCAGATGCTGCCGGGCCGCCTCGGTGATCTCGGGTTCCAGGTCGACGGTGGTGACGAGGCCGTCGTCGCCGAGCCGGTGGGCGAGCAGCGCCGCGTTGTACCCCGTACCCGCGCCGATCTCCAGGACCCGGTCGCCGTCCCGCACCCGCAGTTCGGCCAGCATCATCGCCATCAGTGAGGGCTGGCTGCTGGAGGAGACCAGCTCGCCGTCGCGCAGCCGGGTGGCCAGCGGGGCGTCGGCGTAGGCGCCGCGCAGCCAGCGTTCGCGGTTGCGCGGGTCGGGGCTCTCGCCCCAGCGCCGCTCGTAGCCGCCCACGACCCCGACGTAGTAGTACGGCACGAACAGATGCCGCGGCACCGCCAGGAACACCTCCCGCCACACCGGGTCGGCGGCCCACGCCCCGCTCGCGTCGATCTCCCGTACCAGCTCAGCCCGCGCGGCGGCGGCGAGGTCGGTGAGGTGTTTGTAGTCCCGGTCGAGATCGTGGGCGCCCATGGGTCCACTGTCCTGCGGCAGCCGCCCGGAAGCGAGCCGTTGCGTCGGTCCTAGGCCTTGAGTCCTGGGTCTCCCCGTCTGAGACCATGGGTGATGTGACAGAGATTCGGCGCGGCACGCTTCAGGAGCAGACCTTCTACGAGCAGGTCGGCGGGGAGGAGACCTTCCGCCGCCTCGTCCACCGTTTCTACGAGGGAGTCGCCGAGGACCCGATCCTGCGGCCCATGTACCCGGAGGAGGACCTGGGCCCGGCCGAGGAGCGCCTCGTGCTGTTCCTGATCCAGTACTGGGGCGGCCCGACGACGTACAGCGACAACCGCGGCCACCCGCGGCTGCGGATGCGCCACGCCCCCTTCACCGTCGACCGGGCGGCGCACGACGCCTGGCTGAAGCACATGCGGGAGGCCGTCGACGAACTCGGCCTGTCCGAGGAGCACGAGCACACGCTGTGGAACTACCTGACGTACGCGGCGGCCTCGATGGTGAACACCCCCGACTGAGCACGACCGACTGAGCGATACCGACTGAGCACGACCGTCGAGGCTCGGATTCCGGTCGTACGACCCCGGATTCCGATCACAATCCGGTCAAGCCCAGCCCTGAAGCGCTTACCCCCGGCCCGTCCCCTCTGACAACATCGCCCGGAGATCCGGACAACGGCGGGGGAACGACGGAGCACGGCGGGGGGCCGGGTGACGGGGTGGGGTGGGGCCGCGAGGTTCGTCCTCCTGCGTGCCCGGGCGCACCGGCTGCTGCTCGCCGCCGCCCTGCTGACCGTCCTGCTCACCACGGCCGTCCTGGCGACCCTCGCCGCCTACTCGGGCGCGATCGGCGACGCGGCCCTGCGCCATTCCTTACGGGATCCCCGCAACGCCGTCGACACCGCGCTGACCGTCAAGGCCGACGTGCCGGCCGATCGGCGCACGGCCGCCGACGCCGCCGTGCGGGACGCGGCCCGCAAGACCTTCGACGGACTGCCGGTGACCGTGCGGACCATGCACCGGTCGGGCCCGTACGCCCTGCCCCGCTCCCTGCAACCGCCCGCCGAGCGGTCCGGGGACCCGGATCTGACCTTCTTCGCGGCCCTGGACCCCACGCAGCTGCGGCTCGTCGCCGGACGGCTGCCCGGCCGGAGCGACGGCGGCGTCGAGGTGGCCCTTCCGCAGACCGCCGCCCGGCTCCTGGGCCTCGGGCCCGGTGACCGCCTCACCGTCACCGACCGGCTCGGCGGCCCGAAGGTACGCGTCACGGTCACCGGCCTCTACCGGCCGGCCCGGGCGGACGCGCCGTACTGGACGCTGGACGACCTGGGCGGCCGAGGGGTCAAGCAGGTCGACTTCACGACGTACGGTCCGCTGCTCGCCGATCCGGGTGTGACGGCCGGCGAGGCGGTGAGCGCCGGGCCGTCGGCCTGGCTGGCGTCGGCCGACTTCTCGACGCTGACGACCGGGCGGATCGACGACCTGCGGGCGGCGGCCCGCGCCGGGAACTCGGCGCTGCGGGGGCAGCCGGTGCTCAGCGGCAGTACCGCCGCGGCCACCGACCTGCCCGACGTCCTCGACCGTGTCGACCGCTCGCTGCTCGTCTCCCGCTCCACGCTCCTGATCGTCGCCCTCCAGCTGGTACTGCTGGCGGCCTGTGCCCTGCTGCTGGTGGCGCGGCTGCTGAGTACCGAACGCACCGGCGAGACCCGGCTGTTGCTGGCCCGCGGCGCCTCCCGGCGCCGGATCGCGGGCCTCGCCGCCCTGGAGGCGCTGCTGCTGGCCGTCCCCTCGGTGGTCTGCGCGCCGCTGCTCGCGGGGCCGCTGACCCGGCTGCTGGCCGGGCGGGGTCCGCTGGCCCGGATCGGGCTGCACCTGGACGTGCCGGCGGGCGGGCGCGCGGGGGTGTGGCTGGTGGCGGCCGGTGTGGCGCTGGGCTGTGCGCTCGCGGTGACGCTGCCCGCGCTGACCTCGTCGTTCGGCTCCGGGCGGACGCGTGCGCTGCCCTCCGCGATCCGCGCGGGTGCGGACCTCGGGCTGCTGGCGGTGGCCGCCGTCGCGTACTGGCAGCTGAGCCGCCAGACCTCCGGCGCCGTGACCGGCGACACCACGGGCGCCCTCGGCGTCGACCCGCTGCTGGTGGCGGCGCCCGCGCTCGCGCTGCTGGCCGGGACGGTCCTGACACTGCGGCTGCTGCCGCCGGTGGCGCGGCTCGCCGAACGCCGGGCGGCCGGCGGGCGCGGGCTGACCGCGGCGCTGGCGGGCTGGCAGATCGCGCGGCGCCCGACGCGCGGGGCGGGCCCGGTGCTGCTGCTGGTCCTCGCCGTCGCGCTGGGCATGCTGGCGATCGGCCAGGGCGCCTCCTGGGACCGCTCGCAGAACGACCAGGCCGACTTCCGGGCCGGGGTGCCGGTGCGGGTCCTGGCCGCCGGGGACGGCGGGCTCGGCCGCACCGACGAGTACGCGGCCGTACCGCAGGTACGAGAGGTCGCCCCCGCCGTACGCACGGAGCTGCCGCTGTCCGGCAACCGGACCGCGACCGTGCTGGCCCTGGACACCGCGCACGCGGCGGACGCCCTGCTGATGCGCCCCGACCTGGCGTCCGAGCCGGTCCGGCCGCTGCTGGCCGGGCTGGGACCGAGGGGGGCGTCGGCGGGCGTGCGGGTGCCCGCGGGCACCGACCGGCTGCGGCTGGCGGCGACCCTGCGCAGCTCCGCGGGCGCGGGCACGACGGCGGACGTCACCGTCACCCTCCAGGACCGCTACGGCACCCCGTACCAGGTCCCGGCCGGCGAACTCCCCGTCGACGGCCGCCGCCACACCCTGGACATGGACGTCCCGTCGGGTCCGCTCACCCTCACCGGCATGGACTGGGTCATCACCCAGCCGGCCGACCGCGCCGAGCAACACCGGTTCGTGCTGGACGAGTTGACCGCCGTGGATCCCGACGGGGCGGTACGGCCGCTGCCGCTGCCCACCGACTGGAAGGCCGGGGCGGCGAGCGAGGCGGAGGACTCGGGGCCGGACGAGGACACGAAGCCGACCGAGCCGCGCCTGAGTACGCCAGCGGGGCGGCCGACAGTGGACTACGGCACGGGGTACGTCCCCTCCGAATACAACTGGGTCCTCTCGGCGTTGACGCTGCGGCTCCAGGTCGTCCAGCCCCCGCCGCCCGCCGTCACGGCCGTCGCCACCGACCGCTTCCTCGCCTCCGCGGGCGCCCGCACCGGGCAGCGCGTGGACGTGGCGTTCGGCGGCGCGACCCTGCCCGTGCGGATCACGCACTCGGTACGGTCCCTGCCGACCACCGAGGAGGCCACGGGCGGGGCGCTGATGGTCGATCTGCGCTCCGTGAACCGGGTGCTGGCGGCGCGGCACGCGGAGGGCATCACGCCCACCGAGTGGTGGCTGCGGACCCGGCCCGGCGAGGCGGCCGACGCCGCCGCGGCGCTGCGGGCGCGGCCCGACCTGGATCCGGCGCAGGTGGTGGTGCGGGACGAGATCGCCGAGCAGCTGCGCGACGACCCGTTCGGCGCGGGCCCCGAAGCGGCGTTCGCCGCGGCGGCCGGGGTGGCGGCGGCGCTGGCCGCGGTCGGGTTCGCGGTGAGCGCGACGGGTTCCCTGCGGGAGCGGGGCGCCGAGTTCGCCGTACTGCGCGCGCTGGGCGCCCCGCGCCGACGGCTGGCCCGCACCATCGCCGTCGAGCAGGGGGTGCTGGTGGCGCTGGCGCTGCTGGTGGGCGCCGCCCTGGGCACGGTGCTGACCCGGGCTGTGGTCCCGCTGATCGTCCTGACCTCCGAGGCCGCCCGGCCGGTACCCCAGGTGCTCGTCGAACTGCCGGTCACGGGGGTCGCCGTACTGCTGACGGCGGTGGCCCTGCCTCCGGTCCTGGTCACGGCGGTGCTGGCGCTGCGGCGGGCGAATCCGGTCACGTCGTTGCGCGAACAGGGCGGTGAGTGAGGTGAGTTCGGTCATGGCGCCATGGGTGCGGACCAGGCTGCGGACCGCCCCCGGGGCCGCCTGCGCGCTCGCCGTGCTGGTGGCGCTGACCGCGTGTCTGACCGCCGCGTTCCCCCGCGCCGTCGACCGGTACGGGGACGCCGGACTGCACCGGGCCGTCGCGCAGGCCGGACCCGAGCGGAGCGGAGTGCGGGTCGCCGCCCCGATACCGAGCCCGCTGCTGCCGCAGACACAGCGGGAGGACGCCCTGCGTCCCGAGGCCCTGTCCCGGCAGTACGCCGAGGTCCGCGCCCTCGTCCCCGGGCCGCTCACCGTCGACGGCGGCCAGTCGACGTACGGCGTGCGCACCACCACCGACCTGGTGGCGCCGGACTCCTGGCTGCCGAGGCCGACCGGTCTGCCCGCGCAGGTGTCCCTCGTCGCCCAGGCGGGCCTCGCCGACCACGCGGACCTGCGCACCGGACGCCTTCCGCGCGCGACCGGCCAGGTGACCTCCGCGACGGCCGAGGTGGAGGCCGCGGTCACCGTCGAGACCGCCAAGAGCCTGCGCATCAAGGCCGGTTCGGTGATCCACGTACCCGGCGTGGAACGCGAGCCCCTCGCCGTCCGCGTCACGGCGATCGTCGCCCCGCGCGACCCGGCCGGCGCCTACTGGTCGGTCCAGCCCCTCCTGCGCACCCCCACCCTCGTCCGCCTGCCCGGCCCCTCCTCGGACGCGGACCGGTACTGGCTCGGCGCCCTCCTCCTCGCCCCCGAGGCGGCCCCGGCGATCCTGGGCACGCCCGGAAACCCTTGGCGGTACTGGCAGTTGACCCCCGCCACCGACGCCCTCCACGCCCACGACACGGAGCGGCTGCGCTCCGCGATCGCCTCCCTGGAATCCGGCCCGGCACTGCAGAAGGTGCGCACCGCGATCGGCGACCTCGCGGACGAGTACACCGCCGGCGTCACCGACGTGAACACCGATCTCGACGACGTGCTCGCCGCCTACGCCCGGCTCCGCGAGGGCGTCGACCCGCTCGTCTCCGTCGCCGCGTTCGGCACCGGCACGGTCGCCTCCGTCGTCCTGCTCATGGCGGGCGGCCTCGCCGCCGACCGCCGCCGCACCGAACTCGCCCTCCTGCGCGCCCGCGGCGCCTCGCTGCGGGGCGTGACGGGCCGTCTGCTCGCCGAGACCACGGTCATCGCCCTCCCCGCGGGCGCCCTCGGCCTCACGGCCGCGCTGCTCGCCCTGTCGGCCCCCCGCGCGCTGCCCGCCGTCCTGACGGCCGCGGCGGTCACGGCCCTCGCCTGCTGCGCCCTGCCCCTGCGGGCCGCCGCCGCGCACCGGGCGGTACGCGTCCACGGCGGCCGCGAGGACGTGACGTCCGTACGTCCGTCCCGCCGCCGTACGGTCGCGGAGCTCACGCTGGTGGTCCTCGCGGCCGGCGCGGTCGAGACCCTGCGCCGACGCGGCACGTCGGGTTCCGCCGGGGACCAACTGGTGTCGCTGGCCCCGGTGTTGATCGGCGTGATCGCGGCGCTGGTCCTGGTCCGGCTGTACCCGCTCCCGTTGCGGGCGCTGGCTCGCCCGGCCGGCCGGCTGCGGGGCGCGGTGGGCCATCTCTCGCTGGCCCGCGCGGGCCGTACCTCCGTCCCGGCGACGCTTCCCCTCCTCGCTCTGCTGACCGCCCTCACCACCGCGGCCTTCGGCGGCTCGGTCCTCGCCGGGGTGCGCGAGGCCCGCGACCACGCGGCCCTGCTCACCGTCGGCGCCGACGCCCGCATCGAGACGACCGGCCCCCTGCCGACCGCCCTGCCCGACCGGATCCGCCGTGTGCCGGGCGTGGACGGGGTGGCGGAGGCGAGCATCGCGTATCAGGCGAGGCCGGAGGAGGGGCGGGAGACGGTGCCGCTGGTGGGGGTGGATCCCGGGGAGTACGCGGCGTTGGCGGGGCGGGTGGGGGTTGGGGCGTTTGGGGGAGGGGAGTTGAGGGCTGGGGCGGGTTCGGGGGCGGCGGCTGGGGCGGGTTCCGGGACGGCGGCTGGGACGGGTTCCGGGGCGGATTCCGGGTCGGCGGCTGGGTCGAGTTCCGGGGCGGATTCCGGGTCGGCGGCTGGGACGGGTTCCGGGGCGGATTCCGGGACGACGTCCGGGCCTGCCTCCGGGTCGGGTTCCGGGACGACGGCT
>NZ_JBWLKM010000046.1:49988-76085 GCF_059026085.1 Streptomyces sp. a15
TCCGGGACGACGGCTGGGACGGGTTCCGGGGCGGATTCCGGGACGACGTCCGGGCCTGCCTCCGGGTCGGGTTCCGGCGAGGGCGAGTTGGGGTCGGGTGATGGCGAGGGCGAGTCGGGGTCGGGTGATGGCGAGGGCGAGTCGGGGTCGGGTGACGGCGGTGCCGCCGATGCCGCCGACGCCTCGGCCGCTCTGCCCGCTCTGCCCGCGCTGGCCTCCCCGGCCACCGCGGCGACGTACGGCACCCGCCCGTTCCCGGTCGGCCTGGAGGACGGCAGCACGGTCACCGTCCGGATCGTCCTCGTCCGGGACCGCACCCCGGCGATCTCCGGCGCCCACTTCCTGGTCGTGGACCGCGCCGGGCTGAGCGGCACCGCGGCCCGTCCGACGGCACTGCTGCTGACCGGCGACCACCTGGACGCCGGGGCGCTGCGCCGGGCGGCGGGCGACTCCGCGGGCATCCAGCTGCGGTCCGAGGAACGCGCGCGGTTCGTCGACTCACCCCTCCAGTCCGGCGCCGAACGCATCTACACCACCGCGGTCGCGGCCGGCGCGGGCTACGCCGTCCTGGCCCTCCTCCTCGCCCTCCTGCGCGCCGCCCCCGAACGCACCGCCCTGCTGGCCCGCCTCCGCACCATGGGCCTCACCCGCGCCCAAGGCCGCCGCCTCCTCATCCTGGAGTCTCTCCCCCAAGCCGTCCTGGCAGCCCTCGGCGGCACCCTGACAGGCTGGGCCGCCATCCGCCTCCTCTCCCCCGGCATCGACCTGACGACCATCGCCCTCGCCTCGACACAGACCGCCCCGACCAGGGCCGAACTCCACACGGACACCCTGTCACTGACAGTGCCGGCGATCTCGGTGCTCGTACTGGCGGTGGGTGTGGCGGCGGGACAGGCGTGGTGGTCGGGACGGCGGGGATCGGTACGGGAGTTGAGAGCGGGGGATGCGCGATGAACGCCAGCGGCAGCGGTTGTCGCTGCTTCGGCGGGCGCGGCGGGCGCGGCTACGGTCGCCGACGCACCGCGCATGGCTCGCGCAGCGACGATCGCCGACGCATCCACCGCCCCTGCGAGCAGCCGTCCCCCGGCCCGGCCGGCCCAGTCACAGTCCCCGACGCACCCGCCCCAGCTGCGGGCAGTCGTGCCGCTGGGGCGGCTCCCGACCCACAGAGAGCGGCACCCCGCGAGCGCCGGGCTGCGCGACCCACCCCTCCGCAACCACCCCGGGCACCGGCTCAGGAGGCCGCCAATGACAGCCACCAACCCCACGCTCACCGACCTCGCCGACCGAGCCACAGCGCACCGCAACCGCCCCACCTACGGCCACGACGCCCTGATCACCTGTGACCGCCTCGTCCGCATCTTCACCACGGACGGCATAGAAGTCCAAGCCCTCCAGGGCCTCGACCTCCTGGTCCGGGAGGGCGAACTCATGGCCTTGGTGGGCGCGTCCGGCAGCGGCAAGTCCACCCTGATGAACATCCTCGCCGGCCTGGACACCCCCACCGCCGGCGCCGCCCGCGTGGCCGACCGCGACCTCCTCACGATGACCGCGAAGGACCGCCTCGCCTACCGCAGAGAAGTCGTCGGCTTCGTCTGGCAGCAGACCTCCCGCAACCTCCTCCCCTACCTGACCGCCGCCCAGAACGCCGCCCTGCCGATGCAACTGGCCGGCCGCACCCGCACCCCCAGGTCCCGCCGCGCCCACACCGACCGCGCCCTGGAACTCCTGGACCTGCTCGAGATCGCCGACTGCCGCGACCGCCGCCCGCACCAGATGTCCGGCGGCCAGCAACAACGCGCCGCCATCGCCGTGGCCCTCGCCAACAACCCCGCGGTCCTGCTCGCCGACGAACCCACCGGCGAGCTCGACTCCCACACCGCGGAACAGGTCTTCGCCGCCTTCCGCACCGCGAACGAACAGCTGGGCACCACCATCGTCATCGTCACCCACGACCAGGCGGTGGCCGGCGAGGTCCGCCGCACGGTCGCCATCCGGGACGGCCGTACCTCCACGGAGGTCCTGCGCCGCAGCGAGGTCGACGCGACGACCGGCCACGAGACGGTGGTCGCCCGCGAGTACGCCATGCTCGACCGCGCCGGCCGCCTCCAGCTCCCCGCCGACTACACCCGCGCCCTCGGCATGCGCGACCGCGTGGCCCTCGAACTGGAGCCGGACCACATCGGCGTATGGCCGGACGACAGCGAGCGCGACTGAGCACGACCGATCACGCCCCGTGACCGAACAGAAATGCGGCACGGGTATTGACGCACCGTTCCTAAAGACTGAGCGGGAGTGAGTCCTGTTGCCAGGACTGCTGCTCAGCCGGGTGTCCCGAACGGTGTTGGGCACCCTGGTCGCCCGCTTTCGCTCCACCACCGGGCGGCGCGCATCCGGTGCGCGGTCCGGGCAGGTGGGGGCGGGTTTCCTCACGCCTGCGGGTGTCCGGTCGGGCCTGGGCGGTCCGATGCCCACCACGATCACTCTGGTCGGGGTGGGGCGGTGCCGTCCGTCGCCGGATCGGATGTCCGAGGGCGCGTCGCCCGACCGCGATGCTTGCCGCATCGTGCCGGGACGTCTTGCGTCGTGGGGTGGTCAGGGGTTTCTGCCAGTGCTGGGCGCCCCAGCGGCTGGTGTAGGCGGGGCCGACCGCCACGACGGCGATGTTCTGTTCGGCGGCCATCGACACCAGCCGGGCCCTGAGCTTCGCGGTCGGGAAGCGGGACAGCAGGCGGCGGAAGCGTTTATTGCGGCCGTGCTTCTCCCGGCTGGTGCCGTCGGTGAAGTCGAGGTCCTCGATGGCTATCGCGGCGGCCCCGCAGCGGCGGGTGTGGTGCAGCAGCCGGGTCAGGGCGTGCCGGAGTTGTGCGTCCCGGTGCTCCGCGGTGCCGGTCAGGTCGTAGAAGTAGCGCTGCGGTTCGCCGACCGGGTTGCCGTGCACATCCAACTGCCAGGCGGCCAGGTGGTCGTCGTTCATGTCCACCCCCACCACCCCCCGGGCGAGGGCCGCGTCGAGGAGCAGGGCGGGGGCGGCGGCGCGCTGCCAGGACGCGGTCACATACCAGCGGCCGCGTGCCACATCGTGGTGGGTGCGGTACGCCACCGCCCGGTTCGCGGTGATCCGGTCACGCCACTCCTGCCCGCGGTGCGGGAACGCCACCGTCGCGTCGAGGACGTAACGGCCGTGCGGGGCGTTGGCCAGGTGGGCCAGCGGGGCCGGAAGCTTGACCGAGAGTCGGCCGGTGTCGGTGACGCGGATCGTCTCGTTGCCGAACCGTTTGCCGGACTCGCCGTCGGCGGTCAGGAACATCCGCTCCGCCCGCCACCGCTCCCGCCACGCCGCTGCGTCCAGCCCGGCCGCCTCAAGGTGGTGACGGGCGTTCGCGAGGCGTTTGCGGCCGCGCACCACCCGCACCCGGCCCGCCTTCCAGTCTGCCTCTACCACCGCCAGCCGGTCCTTGAGGGTGTGCAGCCGGCGGGACTTGGCATGCCACTCACCACGCGTCGAATACCCGCGTGCCAGCCCTGTCCGCTTGTCGGCCTTGGCGCCCAGCGGCCGGGCCAGCCGGGCCTCGATGGACGCGATCTGCCTGTGCAGCCAGGCCAGGTGGGCGGCCTGGCCGCGCCGGGCCAGCGCCCACTGGTCATGGGTGGCCTTGGTGATGCTGCCCGCCCACCGCGCCGACGACCTCCCGGTCAGCTCCCGCTTGCGCACCGCCCACCCCGCCGCATCGTGCGCCAGGCCCTGCCGGGAGCGCTCCGCGAGATCACCCGCCGCCAGCGACCCCAGGAACATCCCGACCTCGGCGAGGACCGCCGCATCCGACTCGCTCACCCGCAGCCGGTCCCGGATCGCCACCCCGGCCGGGCCGGGTACCACGAACGACGCCGCCAACTTCCATAGTGCGCTCACCCGTTCACCCCCGCCCGGCCGAAGAGCCCCGTCACGGCAGTCAACGAGCAGCCTCCGCAAAGGTCACCCATTCGACCCAAGAACTCCCGTTCCCCTCCCGAGAGCCAAGGTCCACAACACACCCCAGGCCGCAGGAACCCCCTGACGCAGCGGAATGATCGCCGCCGCCGGCGTCGCCACCCTCCTGCTGCTGATCCTCCGCGCCAAGGTCCAGCCGTTCGTCGCCCTGGTCGTCGTCTCCATCGGCGTCGCCCTCACCGCGGGCGTCCCGGCCGCCGACCTGGTGAAGACCATCGAGGACGGCATGGGCTCCACGCTCGGCCACATCGCCACGATCATCGCCCTGGGCGCGATGATCGGCCGGATCGTCGAACTCTCCGGCGGCGCCGCCGCGTTCGCCCACTCCCTCATCGACCGCTTCGGCTCCAAGCGCACCCCGCTCGCGCTCACCGTCGCCGGTTTCGTCCTCGGCATCCCGGTCTTCTTCGAGGTCGGCCTGATCATCCTGATGCCGATCGCGTACGGCGTCGCCCGCGCCTCCCGCAAGCCGCTCCTCGTCTACGCCCTCCCGATGGGCGCCGCGATGCTGACGGTGCACGCCTTCCTGCCCCCGCACCCCGGCGCGGTAGCCGTCGCCCAGGCCATCGGCGCCGACCAGGGCCTGGTCCTGCTCATGGGCATCCCGGTCACGGCGGTCGTGGTCCTGCTGGGCTACCTGATCTCCCGCCGCATGACCCGTCGCGAATACCCGATGGACCCGGACCTGCACGCTGAGATCTACGGCGAGGAGACCACCCTCGAAGCCACCGGAGCGCCCGGAACACCTGAAGCGCCTGAAGCGCCTGGAACACCTGAAGCGCCTGGGGGTGCCACTCCCCAGGCCGACGACGGCCACGGCACCACCGTCCTCACCAAGCCGGCCCCGACGACCACCACCCCGGCCGGCCGCCCGCCCTCCTTCGGCACGGTCCTCACCCTGATCGTCACCCCGATCCTGCTGATCCTCGCCGGCACCCTCGGCCAGAACCTCCTCGCCGACGGCTCCGCACCGCGTGCCGTCCTCACCGTCCTCGGCGCCCCCATGGTGGCCCTGCTGATCGACGTGGCGCTGTGCGCGTACATCCTCGGCGCCCGCCGCGGCTGGGACCGCGCCCACATCGCGAGCGTGATGACGTCGGCCCTGCCGCCGGTGGCGATGGTGATCCTGGTGGCGGGCGCGGGCGGGGTCTTCGGCAGGGTGCTGGTGGCGAGCGGTATCGGCGACGCGATCGCCGACGTACTGGACCGCAGCGGCCTGCCCGCGCTCGTCCTCGCCTTCCTGACGGCGCTGGCCCTGCGTGCCGCCCAGGGCTCGGCCACGGTGGCGCTGATCACCACGGCGGGCATCCTCGCCCCGCTCCTGCAGCGCGCCGACCTGTCCACCGGCCAACTCTCGCTGGTCGCCCTGGCGATGGGCGCGGGCGGCCTCGCCGTCTCGCACATCAACGACGCGGGCTACTGGATGTTCACCAAGCTGGCCGGCCTGGACGTGGCCTCGGGCCTGCGTACCTGGACGGTCCTGACGACCGTCATGGGCGTCCTCGGCTTCGGCCTGACCGCCGCCCTGTGGCCGCTGGTGTAGCGGTGGCCGCCGGTGGAGCCGGGTCAGCGGACGCTGACGTCCAGCGCCCCGAGTCCCGCCCTGCGTACGGCGATCGACCCGTACGGCGTGCGCAGCCTGAGCCATGCGCCCGACGAGAACAGCGCCAGCGGCGTCTCATCGGGCGCACTCATGTCGGCGGCGGGCACGGCCGGACGCAGGAACCCCAGCGACTGGGCGGCGTGCACGGCACGCACCGGCAACCCGGTGTCCCCGACCGCCCGGGACCAGATCTCCCGCCCGATCCGGTCGAGTTCGGCCCTCGTACGCGCCTCGGGCGCCAACTCGTCCGTACGGGACCGGAATTCGGCGATCACGGCGGCGACCATGGCCCGCAACGCGTCCGGCGCCGGCAGCCCCGGCTCCACCCGCCAGCCACCGCGCGGCGGCAGCACCCCGGCCCACGGCGGCCCGGTCACCGCCTCCGGAACGCCCGCGGTGACCGCGGCCTCGTCGATGGACTCCAGGAGCTCACCCGCGGACACGGTCACGTCCAGCGTCACGTCGAGTCCGTCCTCGTACGGCTTGCCGAGCCGCACCGTACGGATCGCGAGCACCTCGAAGGACGGTGGCCGTCCGAAGACGGCGAGTGCGGTGCCGGCTCCTTGGAGGCGTACCGCGGCTCCACGGTCGTAGTGGAGCAGCCGGGAGAGGAAGGCCGCGAGATCCGCCGCCTCCCTTTCGTCGGCGAGGTGGAGCACCGTCATGCGGCGACGGCCTCGCCCTCGTCCTCGTCTTCGTCGGAGGCCTCAGAGGCGTCGTCCCGGTACTCCTCCAGGAACTCCCGCTCCTCCGCGGTGAGCCGGCGCGGCCGCTGCGCCTGGAAGTCGAACGGCACTATCACCGTCGAGGCCCGCACGTAGACCTGGTCCGGGTCCTTGACCTCGTACATGATCGTGAAGGACGCCGCCCTTGTCTCCGTGACCCACAGCTCGATGTCCACCGGTGTGTGCCGGTGGACCAGCTGCCGCTTGTAGTCGATCTCATGGCGCGCCACCACGGACCCCTGCTTGAAGTCCTTCTCCGGGCGGAACAGGAAGTCGATACGGGCTTCCTCCAGGTAGCGGAGGAAGACCACGTTGTTGACGTGGCCGTACGCGTCCATGTCCGCCCAGCGCAGCGGGCAGCGGTAGATGTGCCGCAAGAGATCAGCCCCGAGTCAGCTTCTTGTAGGTGGCGCGGTGCGGACGAGCCGCATCCGGTCCGAGCCGCTCGATCTTGTTCTTCTCGTACGACTCGAAGTTGCCCTCGAACCAGAACCACTTGGAGTCACCCTCGTAGGCGAGGATGTGCGTGGCCACCCGGTCCAGGAACCACCGGTCGTGGGAGACGACCACAGCCGCGCCCGGGAACTCGAGCAGCGCGTTCTCGAGGGAGCCCAGCGTCTCCACGTCGAGGTCGTTGGTCGGCTCGTCGAGGAGCAGCAGGTTGCCGCCCTGCTTGAGGGTGAGCGCGAGGTTGAGACGGTTGCGCTCACCACCGGAGAGGACACCGGCCGGCTTCTGCTGGTCCGGACCCTTGAACCCGAAGGCGGAGACGTAGGCGCGCGAAGGCATCTCCACCTGTCCCACATTGATGTAGTCCAGCTCATCGCTGACCACGGCCCACAGCGACTTCTTCGGGTCGATGTTCTCGCGGCTCTGGTCGACGTACGAGATCTTGACGGTGTCGCCGACCTTGATCTCGCCGGAGTCCGGCGTCTCCAGGCCCTGGATCATCTTGAAGAGGGTGGTCTTGCCGGCACCGTTCGGGCCGATGATCCCGACGATCCCGTTACGCGGCAGCGTAAAGCTGAGGTCGTCGATGAGAACCTTCTCGCCGAACGCCTTGCTGAGGTTGTTCACCTCGACGACCACACTGCCCAGACGCGGGCCCGGCGGGATCTGGATCTCCTCGAAGTCCAGCTTCCGCATCTTGTCCGCCTCGGCGGCCATCTCCTCGTAACGGGACAGTCGCGCCTTGGACTTGGCCTGACGCCCCTTGGCGTTGGACCGCACCCACTCGAGCTCTTCCTTGAGCCGCTTCGCGCGCTTGGCGTCCTTCTGGCCCTCGACCTTGAGGCGGGAGGCCTTCTTGTCGAGGTACGTGGAGTAGTTGCCCTCGTAGGGGTGGGCGCGACCGCGGTCCAGCTCGAGGATCCACTCGGCGACGTTGTCGAGGAAGTACCTGTCGTGGGTCACGGCGACGACGGTGCCGGCGTACTTCGCGAGGTGCTGCTCCAGCCACTGCACGGACTCGGCGTCCAGGTGGTTGGTGGGCTCGTCGAGCAGCAGCAGGTCGGGGGCCTCGATCAGCAGCTTGCACAGCGCGACGCGGCGCTTCTCGCCACCGGAGAGGTTGGTGACCGGCCAGTCGCCGGGCGGGCAGCCCAGCGCGTCCATGGCCTGCTCCAGCTGGGCATCCAGGTCCCACGCGTTGGCGTGGTCCAGGTCGTCCTGGAGCTTGCCCATCTCCTCCATGAGCGCGTCCGAGTAGTCGGTGGCCATGAGCTCGGCGACCTCGTTGAAGCGCTTGAGCTTGCCCATGATCTCGGCGGCGCCGTCCTGCACGTTCTCCAGGACCGTCTTGGACTCGTCGAGCGGCGGCTCCTGGAGCAGCATGCCGACGGAGTAGCCGGGGGACAGGAACGCGTCACCGTTGGACGGCTGCTCCAGCCCGGCCATGATCTTGAGAACGGTGGACTTACCGGCACCGTTCGGACCGACCACACCGATCTTCGCGCCGGGCAGGAAGCTCAGCGTCACGTCGTCAAGGATCACCTTGTCGCCGTGCGCCTTGCGCGTCTTGCGCATGGTGTAGATGTACTCAGCCAAGAGAAACCGTCCGGCAGCTTGAATTCTGGCAGTGGGCAGATACACCCCATCTTGCCTGACGGCTACCCCTCGAAGGAAACGCGTTCGGTCGGGGACGCGTGACCTGCACGTTCACCGGCCGCGCGAGTAGTCGGCCTGTCACTGGTTGTCGTCGCCGGCCGCTGCGGGACACCACGTCAGATGTCCAGCGCACTCGGTTCACGCCGAAGAACCACACGGGCAGCCCGGGTCGCGTCTCCATGGGCCTGCCTTGCCGTCTGATAGCTCGCTGACGTCAGTGAGCTACCGGAAGCGCGTATCTCGCGTACGTCTCGCAGCGAGTGACAGGACGCATCGATCGCCGACATCACCGTAGGGAGACGAGACAGTCCACGTACAAGTTCCGGCGATCTTGCAGCCTGGTGTCCCGGATGGTGCGCCGCCACCGCACGTGCTCGCCGACCAGCGTGGCCCCCACTCCCAGTACAGCCCCGAGTCCCGTCCCGACCAGCGTCGTCCACTCCACGGCAGGGATCGCGCCAAAGGGGAACTGCAGAAATGCCCTCCCGAAGGAGGGCGGACACTTGGCGCCCCCGGCAGGACTCGAATCTGCGGCCAAGCGCTCAGAAGGTGTCAGGGGTTGAGCGATGTGCTCACCTGCGTCTTCGCTGGTCGCTCGGGAACGAATGCCGTCAAAGCGCTTGCTGTCATTTCCGGGGGACCTTTGGCTGATGACGGCCCCTCGTGCCTCGCCCTGGCTCATGGGGACGGGGCGAAGGCACGTTCGCGGCCTCTCAGTCGATGCAGAACTCGTTGCCCTCGATGTCCAGCATCGGGATGCACGAATCATTGCCGTCGTACAGCGTGCGCACGTGCACCGCACCGAGCGGGACCAGTCGTGCGCATTCCGCCTCAAGTGCGGCGAGGCGCTCTTCCCCCACGAGTCCGGTGCCGACCCGCACATCAAGATGCACCCGGTTCTTGGCGGCCTTCCCCTCGGGGACACGCTGGAAGTACAGCCGCGGGCCCACACCTGAGGGATCGACACAGGCGAACCAGGAATCTCGCTGCTCAGTTGGCTGCGAGCGCTTGAAATCGTCCCAAGTGGCAAACCCAGCCGGTGGCGGCGGTATGACGTACCCCAGCACCTCGCACCAGAAACGAGCGAGCCGCTCGGGTTCTGCGCAGTCGAAGGTGACTTGGAACTTCTTGATCGGCGTCATCGGGTAACTGTATGGGCGCGTGCCGGCACCGCGGCTCCGGGCGCCGTCTCCGTGCAGATCGAGGTCTGGCGTGACGTGCGTTGGTGACGGGCGGTGGTGTCCGCGACCGGGAGTGGCACCACCTTGGCTTCCGGCGCAGCGCGGGGCGGACGGGGTACTACCGGTCGTGCAGGATGTCGGGCCGGGTGACGGGCACGATGGTGATCAAGTCGCCGAGGCCCTTGAAGTCGTCGGGGTTGGTGGTGAAGAGGGGGAGCTCCTCGGCGGCCGCGATGGCGGCGATCATCAGGTCGGCCACACGGCGACGGGGCTTGCGGCCTGCGGAGACGACGGCGGCGCAGATTCGGCCGTAGAGGCGGGCCGCTTCCACGTCGAAGGGGATGGGGTCGAACTCATTCTCGGCGCGCTGCAGGACATCCATACGGCGGGCCCGCTCGGCGTGTTCGTCGTAGTCGCTCTGCTCGTCGCTGCCGCGTACCTGATGGGGGCCTGCGGAGAGTTCCGCGAGGGTGATGGCGCTGATGGCCATCTCGGCGGGCAACTCGTCGGCGTCGATCCACTTGCGCAGGATCATGATGTTGGTATCGAGCAGGCCTTGCTCGTGCTCAACGGGCATACGGGTCGTCCAACTCCTGCTCGACGACGGCGTTCTGGTCGTCGCGAAAGGCGTCCAGCGAGATGTCAGGGGCAGTGCGTGACATGGACGCGAACTCGGCACGGGGAACGAAGCGGCGGCGACGGCGGAGCGGGATCAGCTCGCCGACGCGGTGCCCGTCGCGGGTGACGGTGAACGCCTGTCCTCCCTGGACGGCATCCATGATCTCTTTGGAGCGGGTGCGCAGATCGCGCTGAGTGATCTCGGGCTGCGCTGTCATGCTGCCGATGATAGCGAGCTGTGCCACTCGGTGCTACGCCGTGCTTCGGGTATGGATTTGCGTGCGCCAGTCATTGCCGCCACGACGCACGGTTTGTCCGTATCCACGGTCGCGCATAGGTGAAGGCGCTTGCTCACAGAGCGATGTGCATCCGGACATGAAAGAGCCCCTCACGCGTTTCCGCAGGTGAGAGGCTGTGTGCGCCCCCGGCAGGACTCGAACCTGCGGCCAAGCGCTTAGAAGGCGCCTGCTCTATCCACTGAGCTACGGGGGCCGGGTGTGGTGGCCTCTGTCGTGGGTGTGCCCGGGTGTGGGCCGTGCCGTGACGTTGCCGGGGACAAGGATAGGGCTCCCGCGTCCTCGTCCCTGCTGCTTCGCCTCCGCGGCTCGATGTGGAGGTTCGGTGAAGCGGTCCTGATAATCGCAGGCAGGTACGAATCGTGCATCGCTTTTGGCTACTTGCGCATCGGGTGTTGTGCACTCGTTATGCCTGGACTGTGGCCGCGTCCCAGTCGTCCCTTCCGTCCCTTGTGTTCTGTCGGCGCGCAGACATGCTCATATGCTTCAGAATTCCCCTAAAATTGGGCATTCTTCGCATGTGGTGACCTTGGACGTACGGCCTCAGCTGCTCGACGCACTCTCCGCCCTGCGCGACCGTGTCGCCGCCGCACGCTTCCCGCTGCCCCTGGCGGGGGCTCCACGCGCGCGTGCCAACCGCGACGAACTGCTCGCCCAGCTCGACGACTATCTGGTGCCCCGGTTGAGGGAACCCGAAGCACCCTTGCTGGCCGTCATCGGGGGCTCCACGGGGGCCGGGAAGTCGACGCTCGTCAACTCGCTCGTGGGGCGGCGGGTCAGCGTGGCGGGCGTCCTGCGGCCGACCACCCGGACGCCCGTGCTGGTCTGCCATCCGGAGGATCATCACTGGTTCAGCGGGATGCGGGTGCTGCCCGACCTCACGCGCGTGTGGGTGCCCCACCAGGAACCGGCGGACGAACTCCTGTTGCCCGGCGAGAACCCCGCGCGCGTGCTGCGCATCGAGACCGCCGACACCCTCCCGCCCGGCCTCGCCCTCCTGGACGCGCCCGACGTCGACTCCCTCGTCGCCGACAACCGCGTCCTCGCCTCCGAACTGATCTGCGCGGCCGACATCTGGGTCATGGTCACGACGGCGGCCCGGTACGCCGACGCCGTGCCCTGGCATCTGCTGCGCACCGCCAAGGAGTACAACGCCACCCTGGTCACCGTCCTCGACCGGGTGCCCCACCAGGTCGTCTCCGAGGTCTCGCGCCAGTACGGGGCGCTGCTCACCAAGGCCGGACTGGGCGACGTACCCCGCTTCACCGTGCCGGAGCTGCCCGAGTCGGCGTGGGGCGGCGGGCTCCTGCCGGGCACCGCCGTGGCGCCGCTGCGGACCTGGCTCCTGCATCAGGCGCAGGACCAGGCGGCCCGACAGCACACGCTGGCCCGTACCGCGTACGGCGTCCTCGACTCGCTCAAGGCCCGGATGCCCGAACTGGCGAGCGCCGCCGCCGCACAGTACGCGGCCGCACTACGGCTCACCGCCGCCGTCGACGGGGCGTACGACAGCGAGCACGCGCGCGTACGGGGCCGGCTGCAGGCGGGTGCCGTGCTCGCCGGCGACGCCCTGAAGCGCTGGCGGGCCTTCCCGCTCGACTGCACCGCCGAGGAGCTCCTCGACGCCCTCGTGGAGAGCCTGGGCGCCCTCCTGCTGTGCGCCGTCACCGCCGCCGACGAGCGTGTCGACGACGCCTGGCGGCGCCAACCGGCCGCCGGGGCCCCGGAGCTGATGGACCGCGGCCCTTCCTCGGAGAGCGCCGAGCACCGCATCGGACTGGCCGTACGGCGGTGGCGGCGGGAGCTCGAGGAGTACGCCGAGGAGGAGGTGGCCGCCCTCGACCGGAGCGTGGCGCCCGACCCCGAGGTCGTCGCGGCCGTCGTCGCCACCGTGCTGCTGGGCGGCCGCCGGGCACGGGCGGCGGGCGAGGGGCTCGCCGAGCGGATCGGCGCGCACGGCGCGCTGCGGCTGCGCGACCGCGGCGGACGGCTGCTCACCGACCACCTCGACCGCATCATGCACACCGAACGCGAGCGCCGCCTCGCCCCGCTCGACGCCCTCGACGTCCACCCCGAACCGCAGGCCGAACTCATCGCCGCGCTGTCGGTACTGCAGAAGGAGAGGTGACCGGTGACCGCCGTCACAGACCAGGACCACACGGACCACACCGACCACACAGAGCACGCCGACCACACAGAGCACGCTGACCACACGGAGCATGCGGACGATGCGGGGGACGCGGGCGCCGCGGGTTCTCAGGAGGAGCGTCCGGAGAACACCGTCTCCGAAGAGGGCACTTCCGCGAACGAACGCCCTGCAGAGGCCGATTCGGACGGCGGGGCCACGGAGGACGAGCCCGCCGACAAAGCGGCTCCCGAGGAATCCAGCCAACCCGAGGACTCCGGGGAGCCCAAGCGCGAGGAGCAGCCCGAGGGAGGCCCCTCCGGCGACCGGCACGCACGCGTGAAGGACGACGACGACTCCTCAAGCCGTACGGGCGCGTCCGGTCGTACGGACTCCGACAGGCCCTGGGACGACGGACTCATCGCGCGAAGGGTCACCGAGGAGACCGCCGCGCAGCACGTCGCCGTCGTGGAGACCCGGCCGTCCACTCCGCAGCCCGTGCCCCAGCTGGCGTACGACGGAGCGCTGCGCTCGCGGCTCGAAGCGCTGCGTGAACTGGTCGGGCTCTCCCGCACGCGGCTCGACAGCAGAACCCTCGCGGAGGCCGGCCGGGTCCTCGACGAGGCGGCCGCGCGGCGGCGGCTGTCAGGGCAGCACACCGTCGTCGCCATCGCGGGTGCGACCGGCAGCGGCAAGTCGCAGTTGTTCAACGCGCTCGCCGGAGTGACGATCTCGGAGACGGGCGTACGGCGGCCCACCACCGCCTCGCCCATCGCGTGCAGTTGGAGCGACGGCGCGGCCACCCTCATCGACCGGCTCGGCATCCCGGGGCGGCTGCGGCGGCGCCCGGTGCAGAGCGCCGAGGCGGAGGCGCAGCTGCGCGGGCTCGTCCTGGTCGACCTGCCCGACCACGACTCGGCCGCCGTACAGCACCGCGAGCAGGTGGACCGGGTGCTGGCGCTCGTCGACGCGGTGATCTGGGTCGTCGATCCGGAGAAGTACGCCGACGCCATCCTTCATGAGCGCTATCTGCGGCCCATGGCGGGGCACGCGGAGGTCATGTTCGTCGTCCTCAACCAGATCGACCGGCTGCCCGGGGAGGCCACCGAGCAGGTCCTGGACGATCTGCGGCGGCTGCTCGACGAGGACGGGATCGCGCTCGGCGAGTACGGCGAACCCGGCGCGACCGTGCTCGCGCTGTCCGCGCTCACCGGGGAGGGCATCGGTGAACTGCGGGAGGCGCTCGGCCAGTTCGTGACGGAGCGGGGGGCCGCGGCCCGGCGCATCGCGGCCGACGTGGACGCCGCCGGCTGGCGGCTGCGGCCCGTCTACGCGACCGGACGGCGGACCGGGCTCAGCGAGCAGGCGCGGGACGAGTTCGCCGCCCGGCTCGCGGAGGCGGTGGGTGCCATCGCGGCGGGCGAGGCGGCCGAGCGCGCGTGGCTGCGCAACGCCAACCGCGCGTGCGGGACGCCCTGGCTGCGGCTGTGGCGGTGGTACCAGGACCGGTTCGAACCGTCCACGGGCCGGCTGCCGTTGCGCGCCCAGGCCGACGACGAGGCCACGGCCCGCCAGCGGGTCGAGCAGGCCGTACGGACGCTGGCCGACCGGGCGTCGGCCGGGTTGCCCGCGCCCTGGGGGCAGGCGGTGCGCGAGGCCGCCGTACGCGGTGCGCAGGGGCTGCCCGAGGCGCTGGACGAGCTGGCGGCGCGGGCGGGACTGCCGCCGGGGCGGCCGCCGCGGCCGGGCTGGTGGCCGGCGGCCGTGTTCGCCCAGGCGTCCATGACGATCCTTCAGGTCATCGGTGGGCTGTGGCTGTTGGGTCAGATCATCGGGTTCATGTCGCCGAACCTGGGTGTGCCGGTGCTGCTGATGGTGGCGGGCATCGTCGGCGGCCCGTTGGTCGAGTGGAGCTGCCGGATGGCGGCGCGGGGGCCCGCGCGGCGGTACGGCCTGGAGGCGGAGCGGCGGCTCAGAGAGGCGTCCGCCGGGTGCGGGCGGGCACGGGTGCTGGATCCGGTGGCGGCGGAGCTGCTGCGGTACCGGGAGGTTCGGGAGCAGTACGGGCGGGTGATGGGGGTGGCCGCGGCACGGTGATCCCGGCTCGGGGGCTTGATGCCGGGAGGCGCTTGGGGTGCCCCGGGTGGCTCAGGTGTCTCGTGGTCCCTCGGCGGGGCGGGTCCCTCGTTCGGGTGGCGGAGTTTTCCACAGCCGGGGGATGGTCCACAGCGCTCAGCGGGCTCGGCCCGACGGAGGCAGTCTGGCTGCGCGGCGATCGTGACGGACGCGGTCGCCGCGGCAGACGCAGCCGTACGGGACGGGCCCGTAGGCGTGTCCGACCGGCGTGAACGGCCGGGTGAGGGAGGGGTTCGAGATGAACGAGACGGTCATCTGCGCGGTGGGCAACGTGGCGACGCGGCCGGTGTTCCGGGAGCTGGCGTCGGGGGCGTCGGCGCGCTTCCGGCTGGCGGTGACCTCGCGGTACTGGGACCGCGAGAAGAGTGTGTGGACCGACGGCCACACCAACTTCTTCACGGTGTGGGCCAACCGGCAGCTCGCCACCAATGTGATGGCGTCGCTCGACGTGGGCGACCCCGTCGTCGTGCAGGGCAGGCTGAAGGTCCGCTCGGACGTACGCGAGGGGCAGAGCTGGACGTCGGCCGACATCGACGCGCTGGCCATCGGCCACGATCTCGCGCGCGGCACCGCGGCCTTCCGGCGCACGCCCAAGCCGGAGACGGGGGCCGTCGGCGCCCCGGCGCAGCCCGAGCCCAGCTGGGAGACACCGCCCGCGGAGCCGGACACCCAACGGCAGCCGGAACCAGCCGCGGTGACGTGACGTCAGCCATCCGCGGTCACCCGCCGAAGCCTGACCGAACTGCGGCTTATCGGCGAATGCGCACCGAACGATCCCTGTGGATTTGTCGATAAGCCCTGCTCGGAAGAGGTCTTGGCGATAACGATTCCGAGTCGGATCGATTGACCGACAGCATCCCCGGGAAGCGCGGTGCGCCAGGTACCTAGGATGCCGAGCGTAGCTCTCGGGGTTTCTGTTTCTGCTGGTGGGACCGCGCCCCCACGTCAACGGGTCCTGCTCGAAGGGGAATTCTGTGTTTTCTTCGTTCTCCGCGCTGTCGGTGCGCGGGCGAGGCGTGGCCCGCCTCGCCGCCGCCACGTTGGTGTCCGGGCTCCTCGCCGCCGCTGTGCTGACCGGCGCGGGCCCGGCGTCCGCCGACGAGACGTCGCAGAACCAGGGCGGGGCGACCGCCACCATAGGTGGCCTGAAGACGTACGGCGATGCCGTCATACACGACGCCGCCGGGGACCTGACGGTGTCGGCGGGCCTGTTCGAGATGTCCGTCGAGGGCGGCGGCACGCTGCAGACCTACTGCGTCGACCTGCACAACCCCACGCAGCGGGACGCCAAGTACCACGAGACCCCGTGGAGCGGCACCTCGCTCGGCGCCAACAAGAACGCCGGCAAGATCCGTTGGATCCTGCAGAACTCCTACCCGCAGGTCAACGATCTCGCGGCGCTCGCGGCGGCGGCAGGGGTACGAGGCGGCCTCAGCGAGGAGGACGCGGCGGCCGGCACCCAGGTGGCCATCTGGCGCTACTCGGACGACGCGGACGTCGACGCCGTCGACCCGCAGGCCGAGAAGCTCGCGGACCACCTGGAGAAGAGCGCCCGGAACGTGGCGGAGCCTGCGGCGTCCCTGACGCTCGACCCGCCCGCGGTCTCCGGTCACCCCGGTGAGCTGCTCGGCCCGGTCACGGTGCACACCAACGCGGCCGGCGTGACGGTGACGCCACCGGCGGACGCCGCCACCAGCGGGGTGCGGATCGTCGGCAAGGACGGCAAGGTCATCACCTCCGCGGTGAACGGCAGCCAGCTGTTCATCGACGTCCCCGAGGATGCGGCGGCCGGCTCGGCCGAACTGACCGTGCAGGCGTCGACCACCGTGCCCGTCGGCCGCGCCTTCACCTCCGAGAGCCGCAGCCAGACCCAGATCCTGGCGGGCTCCAGCGAGTCGACGGTCTCGGCGACGGCGAGCGCGACCTGGGCGAAGCAGGGCGCCATACCCGCACTGTCCTCGGCGAAGAACTGCGCCGAGGGCGGCCTGGACATCACCGCGGCCAACGTGGGCGACGAGGCGTTCGCCTTCGAGCTCATGGGAATCGAGCACAGCATCCCGGCGGGCGAGTCCCGGACGGTGACGATCCCACTCCAGGAGGACCAGGCGTACGACTTCACGATCAGGGGCCCGGGCGGCCTCGCGCAGCGCTTCAACGGCGTCCTGGACTGCCGGACCGAGGGCAGCGAGGCCGGCGGCGACGCGACTCAGACCCTGAGCGAGCCGAGCCCGGCGACGGTCGGCGGCACCGCCAGTGACGTGAACCTCGCCGAGACCGGCAGCTCCAACGCGACCCCGATGATCGCCGGCACGGCCATCGCCCTCGTGGTGATCGGCGGCGCGGCCCTGCTGCTGGTGGGCAGGAAGAAGCCGACCCAGAACTAGGCCTGTCGGGCACCGACGATCACTGAGCCGCACCGGTCAGCAGCCAGCGCCGTACGGCAACCAGGGGACCCGTGAACACTTCTCGCGTTACGGACCTTGATCGCAACGCCGTCCGCACCGATCCACCAGCTGCCCTGAAGAGAGGTCCGACGGGCGCGGGCGGTGCCGAGGGGGTGTCCCGGTCGGTTGCCGGGAGGACGATGGAGCCATGGACAGTCGCACGGAGCAGGTGGGTCCATCCCGATCACTGGATGACATCAGCACACCGGGGCGCGTCGCCGACCCCGGCGAGGGCATCAGTCACGAGGAACTCTCCCTCGCCGCCCGCAACCACGGCCTTCCTCTCGAGGCCCTGCACTACGACGTCACACCGCCCGGGCTGCACTACATCCTGACCCACTACGACATGCCGGTCCTCGACGCCTCCGCGTGGACGCTGACCGTACGCGGCCGGGTCCGTACGCCCCTGGCCCTGGACCTTGCGGCCCTCCGCTCCTTCCCTGCCGTCACCCACCGGGTGACCATGGAGTGCGCGGGCAACGGCCGGGCCCGGCTCACCCCGCGCCCCGTGAGCCAGCCCTGGCTGGTCGAGGCGGTCGGCACCGCCGACTGGACCGGCGTACCGCTGCGGACCCTGCTCACCGAGGCCGGCGTGGAACCGGACGTCGTAGAAGCGGTCTTCACGGGAGCCGACCACGGCGTGGAGCGCGGCGTGGAGCAGGATTACGAGCGCAGCCTGCCCCTCGTCGACGCCATGGCCACCGACCCGGAAGTCCTGGTCGCGTACGAGATGAACGGCGCCCCGCTCCCCCCGCAGCACGGGCACCCCGCGCGCCTGGTGGTCCCCGGCTGGTACGGCATGGCCCATGTGAAGTGGCTGCGCGACATCACCCTCACCGACACGCCGTTCACCGGCTTCCAGCAGACGGTGGCGTACCGCTACCGCCAGTCCCCCGACGAGATGGGCACCCCGGTCACCCGGATCGCGCCCCGGGCGCTGATGATCCCGCCCGGCTTCCCGGACTTCATGTCCCGCACCAGGGTCGTACGCCCCGGCCCGCTGGACCTGGAGGGCCGCGCCTGGTCGGGCCGCGCTCCCGTCACGAAGGTCGAGGTCAGCACGGACGACGGCCACAGCTGGCACGAGGCGGAACTCGCCCCGGCGCACCGCCACTCCTGGTCCTGGCGCCACTGGCACGCGCCTTGGACGGCCGTCCCCGGCACCCACGTCCTGACCGCCCGCGCCACGGATGCCGCGGGCGACACCCAGCCGGTCACCCAGCCCTGGAACCGCGGCGGCTTCGGCAACAACGCGGTTCAGCGCATCACGGTGCTCTGTGCACCTCAGTGAGTGCTGGTCACCCCCATGGGCTGACGGGTCGTCAGCCATACACTCGCGCCCGGCACGGGGTGGACCTCGCGCGGCCGACGGAACCCGAGCGGCCGCAACTGGTCGGCATGGCGGGCGGAGACCGTGATCGCGACGGCGGTGGCGGCCTGGTCGTCGACGGCGCGCAGCCCCGGGGCCAGCAGGTCGGCGGCCACGGTGTGGTCCCAGGCGCTGGTGTCGTCCAGTTCGCCTGCGATGACCACCTTCCAGTGCGGCCCGGCGGGCCCGGCCTCCCTCAGCCCCGCGGGAAGGACGGGGCGGTCCTGCGGGCCGTTGGCGAGCTCACGGGAGAGAAGGCCGCTGAACCGCGTGTCGGGGGGCTCGGTCTCGGTGTCCGGCGGCAGCCAGATGCCGGCCGCGAGAAGCCTGCCGTCCGCACGCTCGGCCACCCACACCTGGCCCTCTTCGAGCGCGTAGTGGGCCAGCATCAGCCGCATCGCACGCTGCGCCTGCTCCCAGTCGACCGCGGAGTTGTCCGGGACCGAGGGCGGGGGCGAGGGCGGGGGCGAGGGCGGGGGCGGGACGAACAGGCGCACCACGGCGGGCACATCCACCAGCCCCGCCGCGCGCACGGTCGTCCGAAGGGTGCCTTGAAGAGTGGTCACAGCCGCAGTGGTCACAGGCGCAGTGGTCACAGTCGCAGTGGTCACGGTCATGGTCTCCGTCTCGTCTCAGAGTGCCCGGCTCATGCCGGTGATGTCGGTGGTGACCGCGCCCACCCGTCCGGGGGACGGCAGCGCGGACGGCAGCGTGGAACGGAACAGGCGGGCGGGCCGCAGGCCAGGCGCGGCTGCCCGGACTGTCGTCCGGCGCGGCGCGCTCGGCCTGTCGACGCCACCCTTGAAGTGGGCGGGAAGAGCGTCCTGACCGGACTGGGGGCGGCTCAGCAGGATCACGCCACAGCCGGCCGCCGTGGCACCGGCGAGGGCGAGCAGGATGCCGGTCCCGCCGTACTGGAAGCCTTCGCCGAGCAGGCTGATGCCGACGGCGGACGCGGTGAGGGGGTTGACGAGGGTGAGCAGCGCGAGCGGGCCGCCCAGGCCCCTGCGGTACGCCTTCTGGGCGAGCAGCACCCCGGCGACGGCGAACCCGGCGGTCAGGACCGCCACCAGCGCCACACTCCAGGACGGCGTCGCCCCGACCGCCAGCTTCTGTGCCAGCGTGGAACCGGCCCCGGAGGCGATGCCGGAGGCCGCCGCGAAAGCGAGGCCGGCCCGGGCGGTGCGGCCCGTGGCGAAGGAGACCAGCACCGCGATGACGCCGACGGCGGCGACCGCGACCACGAGAACCTCGCCGGTCCGCAGCGAGTCGTCCGGCGCGCCACCGGAGGCGGTGACGGTCAGCAGGGTGATCAGCCCGGCGAGAGTGAGCGCCATGCCGCGCCACTGCGTGCCCGAGGTCCGGCGGCGGGCGATCAGCGCCCCCAGGGGCACTGCCACCACGAGACTCAGCGCACCGAGCGGCTGCACCAGGGTCAGCGGCCCGTACCGCAGGGCGACCACGTGCAACAGCGCGCCGGTGCCGTTGAGGACGACGGACCACCACCAGGAGCCGCGGGCGAGCGCGCCGCGCAGATCCGCCGTACCCGCGGCGGTCCGCTCCTGGACCACGGCGGCCGCGGCGTAGCAGACGGCGGAGACCAGGGAGAGGGCGAGGGCCAGGAACATCGGGGAGGCCGTCATCACGAGGCCTGCGCGCTGCTGCTGCTCGGCATCGTCCGGCCCCTCTCCGATACGAAACGGTTTCGTACAGGTAAGTTACGGCCATCCCGATAGAAACGCAAGCGTTTCTTTATTTGTTGGTGCCGAACGCGCCCCTGCCCGGACCGGGGCAGCCGGTCCGGGCAGGGGCAGAGGGAGGAAGGCGGACGCCTCAGCCGCGGTCTACGGAGCGGACGTACCGCGTCCGGCCCGCGACGACCGCCTCTCGTTGGCCATGGCACTGGCGGCCAGACCCAGCAGGAAGCCGATGGCTCCGATGATGACGTTGTTCACGACGGTCCTGGTGGTGCTGACGTCACCTGACACGACCCAAGGCGCGACCACGGTCCACGCACCCAGTGCGCAGGCGGCCCACGCCATGCCGTGAGTCCGCTCGTAGGCGCGGCCGAAGCCTCCGCTCATCAACAGCGCGTAGGCGATGCCGACAACGAGGTTGTTGACCGCGAGCGCGGTCAGGTTGCTGAACCCCGCGATCCACGGGGAGGCCGCCAGGTACACGCCGGTGAGGAAGGCCAGGGATTCGATGGCCTGTGCCGCGGGTGTGCTGGTGGCGCGCTCCGCCATCTCATGACGGTTGCGCATGGCGACGATGTCGGGATGGGTTTCCATCGACGACCTGGGAGAGGTTGTCACTCCCATCACCTCCGGGAAGTTCCGGCCGGTTTGTGGAGAACTCCGAGTACCCCTGTCGCCCGCCGGTCGAACCGTCCGGCCGGGTTCCCTGCCGCGTTCCCGGCTCGACCGGAGCACGACGCTTCCCGGCTCGAGGCGCGGGGTACCCGCCACGCCATGGTTCGCGTCAAGCAGTACGGCGTCGCCGCCTCCGGACAGTGGACGGACGAGGAGGAGGGTCGGCGCCGACTGCCCGCCGGCGAGGTCCATGCCTGGGAGCCGGGCATGAACCAGACCGTCTGCGGGCTGTCCCTCAGCCGCTCCCAGCTGATCCGCTTCCGGCACGTCGCCTGGCCGGACACCTTCCCGGAGTCCGGCGGCGCGGCGGATCGGGTGCGGCGCCAGTGCCCGCGCTGCGCCTCCGTCGCCGGACGCCGTGGCGCTGACGCCCGCCCCCGGTGGCAGCGCACCAACCCTCGGCCGTGAGTTCCGTACGGCGGGCGGTACCCTCGCCGGCCGACCCGGGGGCCGGGTTTCCGGCCGAGGCCGCCGGGCACCCGGGGAGCCATGAACCAGAGTCGACGCCCTCCGCTCGCCGACAGCTCACTCGCCCTCCTGGCCAAGGGAACCGAGATGTCGACGGCCGGCTCCTGGACCCGCACACGGCCGCAGTCGAACTGCTCAACGTCATCCGTCCGACCGCCGCGGTGTGCTGGTTCGTCGCCTACGCAGGTCATGCGCTGCACCACAGGCCCGACATCCGGGAGCGGCTGCAGGAGGACGACGATGCCGCGTACGCCGTGGCGTTCGCCCACGAGCTGCGGCGCTTCTATCCCTTCGCCCCCTTCCTCGGCGGGCGTGCCGTCACCGATCTGGAGTGGCGGGGAGTACCGATCCCGTCCGGCGCGTTGATCCTGCTCGACCTGTACGGGCAGAACCACGACCCCGACCTCTGGAACGATCCGTACACCTTCGAACCGCGGCGCTTCCTGGACCGGCCGCCCCAGCGCGACGAACTCGTTCCGCAGGGCGGTGGCGACCGTGCCACCGGTCGCCGCTGCCCCGGTGAGGACGTCACGATCGCGCTGCTGAGCACCCTCGTGCCGCGGCTGGCCCGGCTGGCGTACGACGTGCCCGAACAGGATCTGAGGATTCCGCTGAACCGCATACCGGCCCGCGTACCCAGCGGATTCGTGATCGAGGCGGTCGAGGCGGTCGAGGCGGTCCGTGTACCGGCGTCGGCTCATCGCTCCGAGCGGACGGCGAACTGACGGCACAGGAAGGGGACTCGAGCCGATGATCACTGGCGATCATGTCCGAGAACTGCTCAACCGTGAGGACGACGCCGTGCTGGTCCTGCTCCACGGCCGGGCCGAAGTGGTCCCGGCGCCGGAGCTGGACTCGGACCGCTGTCGCGGCGCGCTGCCGGTGGTGTCCGGCCGGGATCTCAGGGAACGCCTGGGCACCGACCGGTCGGCACCCGACGACCCCGAGGCGGTGGCTGCCGCCCTTGACGCGACCGTGAGGGAGCAGGGCGGCTGAGGACGACGGTTGCCGAGCGGACCGTAGGACGAACCGCTCGGCAACCCGCTCCCGGCCAGGTGCCGTTCCGGCGCCCTACTGGCCCCTACTGGACTGGCCCCTACTGGCTACGGCTCACCCGGCGCCCGGCGGTCACGGCCGCTCCCGCGAGCGCGGCGGCGACGGCCGTCCTGCGCATCGCGGTGCGCCGCCGCCCGTGCCAGCCGCCGTGCACGGCGCCCTCTCCGGGGGCAGGGACGTGCAGCACGCCGTGCGTGGCCGGGGCACTCTCGTCGTGGGACAGATGGCTCTTGTCCGCCTCCCGGGCCATCGCCCGCTCCGCGAGCCCCGGTGCCATGCGGGCCTGGCGCACCAGCGCGCGGCCCGCGGGACCGACCACCACTTCGCGGTGCGGGTGGCGTACGAGGTCCACGACCGCCCGGGCGACCCGCTCGGGGCTGTAGACCGGCGGCATGGCGATCACCTTGCGCCCGGTGTAGTTGGCCGCCTGCTCGAAGTGCGGGGTGTCGATGGTCGCGGGCATCACCGTGCACACATGGATGCCCTTCAACCCCTCCACCCGCAGCTGCTGCCTCAGGCACGATCCGAGTCCTTGTACGGCGTACTTGGACATGCTGTACGGGAGGCTGTAAAGGTGGGCGACGGCGCCTGCGATGGACGAGATGTTGATCAGCGTGCCCGTACCCTGCTCCCGCATCACCCGCAGGGCCGCTCGGGCCCCGTGCACGTAGCCCATCACATTGACGTCCAGGACCTTGCGGAAGTCCTCCAGCGGCACGTCCTCGAAACGGCCGAAGGCGTTGACGGCCGCGTTGTTGACCCAGACGTCGATCCGGCCGAACTCCTCCACCGCTCGCCGCGCCAGGTTCTCGACCGCTCCCGCGTCCGTGGTGTCGGTCGGCACGACCAGCGTCCGTGCCCCCCGATGCTTCCCGCACTCCTCGGCGGTCGCCTCCAGTGCCTCCTCGCGGCGCGCGGCCAGCACCACGGCGCAGCCCTTGCGCGCGAACGCCTCGGCCGTGGCCCGTCCGATCCCGCTGGACGCTCCGGTCACCACCACCACGTGGTTTCGCAGTCCCATCCCGTACCTCCTCGGCTCTGTAGCTCTCCAGCTCTGTAGCTCTCCAGCTCTGTAGCTCTGTAGCTCTGTAGCTCTGGACGGGTACCCGGCACCGCCGAGTCGCCTCCGCCGTCAGCGGTCCGATTCGTCCTGCAGCACGAGGAGTGCGATGTCGTCGGTGCGCTGCCCGGTCGCCCTGGCCTTCCTCAGCAGGTCGTCGATGAGCAGGTCCAGGTCCCGGTCGTCGGCGTGGGCGAGATGGTCGGCGAGGCGGGCGATGGAGTCGTCGAGGTCGACGCCCGGGGTCTCGATGAGGCCGTCGGTGTAGAAGGCAAGCATCAGGCCCGGGGTGAGCGGGATCTCGGTGAGGGGGAAGGCGGCGTCGGGGTCGATCCCCAGGAGCGGTCCGGGCGGGACGTCGACGGGGCGGGTGTCGCCGTCGGGGAGGCGCAGGAGGGGTGGCGGGTGGCCGGCACTGGCCAGGGTCACGCGTCGGCGGGCGAAGTCGAGGTGGGCGTAGAGGCAGCTCGTGAAGAGGTCGGGGGCGAGGTCGGTGAGGAGCCGGTTGGTTCTGGCGAGGACCTGGTCCGGGGGCGTGCCGAGGGAAGCATGGGCGTAGACGCCGGTGCGGACCTGGCCCATCAGGGCGGCGGCGGCGACGTTGTGGCCCTGGACGTCGCCGATGACGGCCGCGGCGGCGGTGTCGCCGAGCCGGATCAGGTCGTAGAAGTCTCCGCCGATGTCCATGCCCCGGGTCGCGGGCAGGTAGCGGGCGGCGACCCGCAGGCCGGTGACGTGGGGAAGGGTGCGCGGGAGCAGTGCCTGCTGGAGGCCGTGGGCGAGCTCGAGTTTGGTGTCGTAGAGACGGGCCCGGTCGAGGGCCTGCGCGATGAGCCCGGCGAGCGACGTCAGGACGGCGCGTTCCTCGGCCGGGAACGCGTGGGGATGGTCGTAGGACAGGACGCAGCAGCCGACGGGCCGGCTGGAGATGATCAGCGGCAGGAAGGCCCAGGCCTGTTTGCCGCTGATCAGCGGTGCCTCGGGGTAGATGCGCCGCATCTCCTCCGGGTCGGCGAAGAACGAGGGGATGCCGCTGCTGAGGGCGTGCCCGGCCGGTGTGAGGTCGGTGTCGAGGGGCAGGCCGTCGAGACGCTCGATGGTGTGGGCGGCGTAGCCGCGGTATCCGGTGATCCGCAGCCGGCCGGCGTCGGCGGTGGACAGGACCAGGCCCTGGGCTCCGAAGGCGGGCATGATCTGGTCGGCGACCAGGTCGATGACGTCCTGGACGCCGACGACCTCGGTCAGCGCGGCCGCCAGGTGGGTGAGCTGGTAGAGCCGGCCCGCGCGGGACGGCGTGACGGTGTGCGGGGACCGGGCGGACGCCGGCGAGGGCGGGGGCTGTGCACCGCTGGGCACGATACGGACGCTGATGCCGCTGGCGTCCGGGTAGAGATGGAAGTCGAGCCACTGGTCCGGTGGGCGGCACGCGGTGAACGAGACGGGCTCGCGGCTGAGCACCGCGGCACGGTAGCGGTCCTCGTAGGTGGGGTCGTCGAGCCAACGCAGGGACTGCCACGGCAAGGTGCCCAGCAGCCCGCCGGCCTTGCATCCCAGCAGGTCGCAGGCACCGGAGCTGAGATAGGTGAAGTGCCCCTCGAGGTCCAGGGCGCAGCTTCCGCCGGGCAGACGCTCCACGAAATCGGCGGCGGCCATCGCCGGGCTCGCGGACCGGCGGCCGGTCCCAACGGGGACGACGCGCGGCCCCTCGCCGTCGGCCGGAGGCCTGTCGCGCCCGACGGCCTCCTCCAGCAGCCGGGCCAGGCGGCGGCAGCGGGAGGCGATGTGCCCCCGCTCCCGGCCAGTCATGTACGGCGGCCGGGTGGCCGGCCACATCAGCAGCAGCACGCCCCTCCGGCGGACGCCGGTGACCGGCGCGGCGACCAACGCCAACGGGTACGGAAGGACCATCGCGGTGCGCGGATAGGAGCGGGCCATCTCCTCCTGGCTGCCCACCCACACCATCCGGTCCTCGCGGACCGCGACGGCCACCGGTGCCGGAGCGGCCATCGGCACCCTCGCCCACGGTGCGGCGAACTCGGCCGGGGCCCCGCACAGCACGTCCAGCCACAACAGCTGCTCGTCCGGCGCGAGCAGGTACAGCGCGCCGATGGACGCGCCGGTCCGGCGCACCGTCTCCGCGAACACGGCATCCAACTCGCCGTTGTCGGCGGCCGGATCACCCGCGCTGGTCACGAGGCACCTCCAGCATCGCGGGGAGATTCGCGGCCGGCCGGGGGGGCGGCCCTCCGCTCCCCTCGGGGTACGGCACCCGCACGCCGGACGTACCCGGACTCGCCCCTACGAGGACGCTACGCCCCTGGGCAGCGGTCGGCACGCCGTCCAACGCAGGCGCTCGCACACCGCTCAGCGGGCCCCTTCCCGCACCCGTGCCACCAGCGCGGTCGAGGAACGGCCGACCAGGTACGGCAGCAGCACCGCCTGGCCGCCCCACTCCTCGAGCAACGCGGCCTCGGGCAGGTCTGCGCCGGAGTAGTCGCCGCCCTTCACCCAGACCTGCGGGCGGAGGTCGGCCAGCAGCCGCTCGGG
>NZ_JBWLKM010000047.1:0-45421 GCF_059026085.1 Streptomyces sp. a15
CGGCGCAGCCGACGCGGAGCCGGAGGCGGAGCGCCCTTTACTCGGGTCGTGGAAGCACGACACTGCCAAGAAGCGAGTGGCCCTACGGCAACTCGAAATTGACGTATGCCGTGGTCGCGGTTCGACTCAGGGCTGTCGAGCCAGGCCGGCCTCAGAGGTTCGCCCTGCCGACGTCCTCAGGGCCGTGCGGATGCCCTCGATCATCTGCCCGGGGCGCTGGAAGACGTCCGCGGCCGTGTATCGCAGCAAGCCGCCCCGTACCTCCGGGCACTGCAGGACCTGGTTGAAGCGGGCGATGTCCCGTCGGTGGGCCTCAGGGGTGCCGTGATAGGCGTATCCCTCGATCTCGACGCCCAGGCACTCCTTCCGGAAAAGGAAGTCGAGAAAGAGCTGACGGCCGGCCGGGGTGATCAGCTCGACCTGGCTCTCGGGTCGGAGCCCGGCGTCGTGCATGCGGAGTCGGGTGATGGTCTCGGCCGGTGATCCGGCATGCGGGTCGCACAGCTGGAGCAGGCGGCGAGCTCCTGCCGATCCTCGGAGAGAGGGGTCGAGTGCGGCGGTGATCGCGTCGAGGCGGGTGAGCGGTGCCCGTCGGACCTGGCCGACCCGGCGATAGTTGAGCGCCGATTCCAGAGCGACGAGCGCGTTGTCTCGCGGTCCCGCCCGGAGGAGATCGGCGACTGTTCTCACCGCGCCCGTGACCCGCAGGCCTCGCACATCCACCACATCGTCCGCTGCGAGGGCGATGCGATGCGCGTGAACTCCCTTGCCTTCTGGCCGGGCGCTGCGTACGGGATCGATGAATTCCAAGCGCGCATCGGCGGCAGAGGCCAAGGTCTCGATCCGCCAGAGCGCGGCGGCCGACTGGTGGCTCACGACGAGCCGGGGCGTGAGGAGCTGAACCGCCCGGAGCCGTGTGGCGAGGTCCGGGGCCTGTCCCGGCACAGCCCAGGCACCCGCTTGGAGAGGGGTCCACCCCTGCTCGCGCAGAGCACGTGTGAGACTCCGGCGCGGCCAGCCACAGCTGAGGGCGCGGGAGGTGAGCAGTACGCCCCCTTCGGTCAGCTCTCGCAGTGCCCTTCGTTCGTCCACCCACTCAAGATCGCAGAATGGACCGGAGTTCTCGGGGGCCTGTGGATAACTCCGGCACCCCGGCCTTGGGCGGAAACAGGACCTACCCGGGATCGGAGGGAGCTCAGCCCTTCACGGAGGCGACGAAGGCATGCCACGCGCGAGAGCGGAATACGAGCACCTGACCTTTCCGAGCAGTCGTCTTCGAGTCGCGCACCGGGACGGCGTCGAGGTAGCCGTCGGCCACCTCGACGCACTCGCCGCCGGTGCCGTTGCTGTAGGTGCTCCTGCGCCAGCGGGCGGCAGTGAGGTCAATCTCGAACTCGTGGCTTGCCATGTCGATAGTCCTCTGCCGCAGCCTCGATCATCGTCAGGGACGCCTCAGGCGGCAGTGCGACGGCCCTGAGCAGATCGTACGACTCCCGGTACTGCTTCACGAGCGCCGGATAGTCGATGAGTTGCCCGCTGTGCAGGCTCTCGGTGTACACGACAGAAGGGGCGTCCGGGAAGGTCATGATCCTGGTCATGCCCATCATGAACGGATGGGCTGCGGAGGTTTCCGGGACGATCTGCAAAATGGAGCGCGTGGACCGGATCAGCCCTGTGATGTGCTCCAGCAGCTCCGCCATCCCCTCAGCAGGAAGGGCGGCCCGGCGGATCAGGGACTCGTCGAGGATCGCCCAGAACGTGGGCGGGTTCTCCGAGGTGAAGAGCTTGGCCCGGCCCATCCGGGCGTTCACTTTCTTCTCGACCTCCTCGTCCGAGGCCCGAGGCATGGCCGCTCGGACGATCACTCGTGCGTAGGAGGCCGTCTGCAGCAGACCGGGCACGAGCATCGGGGCCCAGTCCTCGATCGTCTCCGCGTGCTGTTCCATCTCCGCCGCATCCGCGAAGTACTCCGCATGTCCCGACTGCCGGGCGCGTCGGGCGTCTTCACAACGCCGCTCGAAAAAGCCGTCCGTCTTCAGCACCCTGTCGACGTGCTGGGCCAGATCCAACGGCATCCGCCGCTCACCGCGCTCGATCTGGCTCAGGAAGGGGATTCCGCGGAAACTGCCTTCCGCCAGTTGCTCAAGGGTCAGCCCCGCCAACTCCCTCTGGTAGCGCAACTCCGCGCCGTAGAAGGAGGGGACATTCGCCGAAGCGTCAGGATTCTTGCGCGAGGGCACAAGTCATCACCGCCATTTGCCAGTTGCGCTTGCGTAGGGGAAACCCCTTTTAAGGTACGCAACTTCACGCCACTGTGTGACTGATTCGTCACAGAGAGCACAGGAAGGTGTCGCCTCATGCGGGAGACCCAACCCCCCACCCCCACCCCCACCCCCGCCGTCGCCGAGGACGTGGACCACTGCGTGAGCGACCTCCGCAACGCCCTCGTCGCCCACGGCATCACGCTCCCCTCCCTCCGCGCCGACCTGCCGACCTTCGCGGGGACCTACACGCCCCCGGCCGGCCTGGTCGCGTTGGGCAACTGCAACACCGTGACGGCGCGTCGGCTCGCGGCGGTCCTGCGGGGAGGTCTCGACCTCGGCCTCGACCTCCCGGCCACCCCCAAGGCGGTCCCCGACCTCCGCCGCGCCGTACGCCGACACCTGGGCGCCCCCTGCGCCGACGTCCAGCTCTGCGTGACCGAGCTTGTCGCCAACGTCATCCGGCACGTGGGGGAGGGGACGCCGGTCCGTGTGCGGGTGGCTCGTGTGGCCGGCGGCCGTGTGCGCGCCGAGGTCACCGACCCGGACGCGCGGGCACTCCCCGTCCTCCTGCATGCCTCGGGCGATGACGAGACGGGTCGCGGTCTCGCCCTCCTCGATGCGGTGGCCTTGCGGTGGGGCGTGGATCAGGGGGTGGCAGGCAAGACGGTGTGGTGCGAGTTGGACGGCGTGGATGCGGGAGGCGGGGCGGTGTGAACGTGATCCCTGCGCTTGGTATCAGGTGGTACCGGTGGTTCGTATTCGGTGACGCCGTCCCATCATGGCCAAGACACAGATCAACGTCCGGATGAACGACGAGACCGCCGAGATGGCGCGGCAGGCGGCGGAGACCAGGCGGAGACGGTCAACGAGTGCGTCGAGCTGCGCGGTGATCGTCGGCCAGGATGTGTACCCCGGCCTCTACGTCAGAGCGGCAATGACCCACTTGACCGGTAGTGCGATGCCGACGGAGTGATACGGCGACGGGGCCGAGCTTGAGCTCGGTCCCGGCTGTCTGGTGCTGACTCGCTATCAGGTGGCGTGGATGTCGAGAGGGGACGTTCCGAATACCAAGTGACGCCAGTGGCAAGAAGGGTGATCGTTCGAAATGGTCGAACAGTTCGCGCCAGGAGTTGTCGTGAAACATGCACTTGGCTGCATCGGCCGCGGCGGCTCCCCCTCCGGGCCGCCGCGGCCGATCCCCGTGCGGGAAAAGGTCTAGCTGGGGTTGGCCGTCACGTGGGTGTTGTCCGGGGTGGTCTCGGTCTCGCCCTCGTCTTCCACGTCAGTGACGTGCGTGTTCAGCGGCTTGATCGGGCTGCTGGTCACATGAGTGTTGAGCGGCGTGATCTCCTCAGCGGCCGGCTCGTCGGTGACGTGGGTGTTGTCCGGCGTGGCGACCGGGTCCTTCTCGGTCTCGCTCATGGTGGTGCCTCCCCTTGTTGGAACAAGTCGGAACGGTGACGGTCCGCCCGGTCACTCCCCCGAGGGTGACCGGACGGACACTCGGCCGCCCACCTTAGACAACGGGTGAGGCGGCGCGACCGACGGTCCGTCTGCCCCCCGACGCGACGGATCGACAACAAGAGAGTGCCGGTCGGCGATAAACGAACGATGAACGGCCCCAAGGGACCTCGGCGGGTCTGGTGCCGAACCCTACGCGGCTGCGATCGGGGTGAGGAGCTCGCGTACCTGTACGGCTTCCGGGGAGTCCAACTTCTCGTAGATCTCCAGGGCTTCGCGCCAGCAGACCCGCGCCCTTCCGGAGTGTCCAATCCCCTTCAGCGCCCTGCCCAGCACGGTGAGCACGTGCGCTCGACGCCATTCGCCGCCGACCCCGCGGAGCACCGCGAGCGCCGTTTCGGCGCTGCTAGCCGCATGGGCCGGCTTTCGCGCGTCGAGATCGATCTCCGCGAGACGGCAGAGAGTCATCCCCTCCCACAGGCGCTGGCGACTGGAGCGGAAGACTCGAAGCGCCTTCTCCAGTTGCTCAGCGGCAGTGGAGTGCTGCCCCGTCTTGCCGAGTGCCATCCCGAGCGCATAGTGCCCGTTGGCTCCTCGGAGGGAGTGGCCGAGGTTCTCGTAGATCTCCGTTCCTTGGCGGGCGAGGTCAACAGCACTGCCAGCGCGGCCCGTTGCGAGATGAATGCGTGAGAGATTACACAGCCCGGCCGCCGCCCCCGCCAGGTCGCCGCAGCCGCGGAACTTCTCGATGGCCCGGCTGAAGTACTTCTCGGCGTCCTCGTGCCGGTTCTGGTAGAAGGCGATGCTCCCGAGGATGTTCGCAGCCCAGCAGGAGGGCAGCGGATCATCACCGCTCTCGGCAAGCTGGAACGCGTCCTGTGACTCTTGGTAGGCCGGGTCGAACATGCCGGAGAAGAGACGGGCGTTGCTCAGTACGACGGACGCGCGCGCCTCCGCACGGACGTCCCTCACAGAGCGGGCGACATCACGCAGGGCCGCGGCGGCGGCCTCGTATTCCTTCGAATTGGCGCCGGACTCAGCCAGGTCCACCGATGCCCACAGGAGGTCGATCGCGCGACGGAGAGTGTTGCTCTCGGTCGACTGGCGTACGCAGGCGAGCAGTGGTACGGCCTCTGAGTAGAGCCAGTCCCATGCCGCTTGTCGAGTCGTGAACGTCAGCCCTGCGGCACGGGTCGGCTCCAGGTGATCCACCAACCGATCCCCAGGCCGCTCGATGGCGTACACCCCGGCAGCCGTCGCCAGATAGAAGTCCAGCAGCCGGGACATCGCCGCCTCCCGCTCGCTCGGCGGCCACTCGTCCCGCTCCGCGCAGGCACGCGCGTAGAGCCGGACCAGATCGTGGTAGCGGTAGCGGCCGGGCGCCGCCGATTCGAGCAGTGACGTGTCGACGAGGGACTCCAGGAGGTCCTCCGTCTGTTCCGTGGGGAGGTCCAGGACCGCTGCGGCGGCTGCCAGGGAGATGTCCGGGCCGTCCGCCAGGCCGAGGAGCCGGAAGGCGCGGGCCTGGGCGGGCTCCAGGGCTCCGTAGCCGAGCTCGAAGGTGGCCTTCACGGCGAGGTCGCCGGCCTGGAGTTCGTCGAGGCGGCGGCGTTCGTCGGCCAGCTTGGCCGCGAGGACCGAGACGGTCCAGGTGCGGCGGGCTGCCAGGCGGGAGGCGGCGATGCGGATCGCCAGGGGGAGGAAGCCGCAGGCCGCCACGACGTCCAGGGCGGCCTCGCGCTCGGAGCGGACGCGTTCCTCGCCGACGATCTTCGTGAACAGTTGCAGTGCCTCGTCGGGGGACATGACGTCCAGGTCCACCAGGTGGGCCCCCGCCAGGTCGACCATTCGGACGCGGGAGGTGATCAGGGCCGCGCAGCCCTCCGTGCCGGGGAGCAGGGGGCGTACCTGGGCGGCGTCGCGGGCGTTGTCCAGCAGCACCAGCACCCGGCGGCCGTCCAGTACCGAGCGGTACAGCGCGGCCCGTTCCTCCAGGGAGTCGGGGATGGCGGAGTCGGCGGTGCCGAGGGCGCGTAGGAAGGAGCCCAGTACGGTCTCCGGCTCCGCCGCCCTCGCGCCGGCGCCCTGGAGATCGACGTAGAGCTGGCCGTCGGGGAAGGCGCTGCGCGCCTGGTGGGCCACGTGGACTGCCAGGGTCGTCTTGCCGACGCCGCCGATTCCGGCCACCGCCGAGACCGCCATGACGCGGCCCTCCGCCGATGCCAGCACGTCGCCGAGCTCGGACACGAAGGCGGACCGGCCCGTGAAGTCCGGGACATTGGCGGGGAGTTGGGCCGGGCGGACCGGCACGGAGGACGGCTCGGCCTTCGGGGCCGACGGTTCCGCGAGTCCGGGGTCCGCCTGCAGGATGCGGTGCTGGAGTTCCTTCAGGCCCGGGCGGGGGTCCACGCCGAGTTCGTCGGCCAGCAGGCGGCGGGTGTCCGCGTAGACGGCCAGGGCCTCCGCCTGGCGTCCGCTGCGGTACAGGGCGAGCATCAGCAGCTCGCGCAGGCGCTCGCGCAGGGGATGCGCCGCCGTCAGGGCCGTCAGCTCGGAGACCGACTCCGCGTGGCAGCCCTGCTCCAGGTCCATGTCCAGGCGGGACTCGAGGAGTTGGAGGCGCCATTCCTCCAGGCGGACCCGTTGCGCCTCCGCGTACGGGCCCGGCACCCCGGCCAGCGCCTCACCGTCCCAGAGGGCCAACGCCCGGCCGAGGACGTCCCGGGCGTGGCACAGGTCGCCCGCCGTCCGGGCCTTCTCCGCCTCCGCCGCCAGGTCCTGGACGACGGAGAGGTCAAGGGCGCCCTCGCCGAGGCCACGCACCGCGTACCCGCCGGACTCGCTGACCAGGACCCCGGGGTCCAGCACCTTCCGGAGCCGGGAGGCGTACGTCCGCAGCGCCGCCAGCGCCTGCGAGGGCGGCTCCTCGCCCCACAGCGCGTCGATCAGCTCGGCGGCGGTGGCCGTACGGCCCTCGCGGAGCAACAGGGCCGCCAGGAGGGCGCGTTGCTGGGGCGAACCGGTGCTCAGCGACTCCGCGCCACGCCAGGCACGCACCGGACCGAGCACGCCGAAGCGCAATGATACGGAGGCCTCTTCGGCAGTGGGCCCGCCGGGTTGCGGAGCGACGGAGGCCTCTTCGGCAGTGGGCCCGCCGGGTTGCGGAGTGACGGCGGCCTCTTCGGCAGTGGGCCCGCCGGGTTGCGGAGTGACGGCGGCCTCTTCGGCAGCGGGCCCGCCGAGTTCCGGAGTCATGGCCGCCTCTTCGGCCTCGGCCACCACGTCAGTTCCAGGCTCTACCACCGCCCCGACGGATCCAGGCCCCACGCCCCCCTCGTCACTCCGGGGCGCGCCGGATCCCGGAGCCACGGCCGCCGTTTCGGCCCCGTGCGTGTCCGTTCCCAGCCCCACCGCCCCCTCCTCGGAGAAGCCGGGACGCCGCCACTGCTTCGGCACACGCGGTACCTCTGGCACTCGCGGTACACCGTCCATCGCCGTCGTCCCCCTAGATGTCCTGAGCCACCCCGCCAGTTTGCCTTGTTCATGGCAGATGCGTCAGCTGGGGAGGATGCGATCACAGGTAGGCGCGCGGTAAATCACAAGGCCCTCACTCCCTCTCCCCACCTGCCGGTCATCCAGAAGTTCCCATCCTCATAGCTGACGGTTCGTCAGATCAGCGCTACCGTCAGCGCCATGGACACCCACACCCCACTGCCCTTGATCATCTCCGTCGACGACCACACCGTCGAACCCCCCACCGTCTGGCAGGACCGCCTCCCGAAGAAGTACCTCGACACCGGCCCCCGCACCGTCCGCGCCCCCCTGAAGGAGATGTCCTTCCTCGGCGGCCGCTTCAAGCCCGTCATGGGCCGCCCCGGCGACGACGGCCCGCTCGGCGACTGGTGGATCTACGAGGATCTGCATCGCCCCCTCACTCGCCTCGACACCGCCGTCGGCTACAGCAGGGACGAGATCAAGCTCGAGGTCATCACGTACGAGCAGATGCGGCCGGGCTCGTACGACGTCCCCGCCCGGCTCGCCGACATGGACGTCAACCACGTCCAGTCCGCCGTCTGCTTCCCGACCTTCCCCCGGTTCTGCGGCCAGACCTTCACGGAGGCGAAGGACCACGAGCTCGGCCTGCTCTGCGTCCAGGCCTACAACGACTGGATGGTGGAGGAGTGGTGCGGACCGGAGGCGCAGGGCCGGCTGATACCCCTCACCCTCATCCCCCTCTGGGACGCCGAGTTGGCGGCCGCGGAAGTCCGCCGCAACGCCGCCCGCGGCGTCCGTGCCGTCGCCTTCTCCGAGATACCCCCGCACCTCGGGCTGCCGTCCGTCCACACCGACGACTGGGACCCCTTCCTCGCCGCCTGCGACGAGACCGGCACCGTCGTCGCCATGCACATCGGCTCCAGCAGCCGGATGCCGTCCACCTCCGCCGACGCCCCGCCCGCCGTCGGCTCCACCATCACCTTCGCCAACTGCTGTTTCTCAATGGTGGACTGGCTGATGAGCGGCAAGTTCGAGCGCTTCCCGAACCTCAAGGTCATGTACGCCGAGGGGCAGATCGGCTGGATCCCCTACATCCTCGAACGCGCCGACGTCGTCTGGGAGGAGAACCGCGGCTGGGGCGGCGTCGCCGACAAGGTCCACCGGCCGCCGTCCGAACTCTTCGCCGAGCACGTCTACGGCTGCTTCTTCGACGACGCCTTCGGGCTGCGGAACCTGGACGCCATCGGGGTGGGCAATGTCCTGTACGAGACCGACTATCCCCACTCCGACTCCACCTGGCCGAAGTCGCGCGAGGTCGGCGAGGCGCAGATGGGGCACCTGGACGCCGACGTCGTGGAGCGGATCGTGCGGGGCAACGCGATCGAGTTGCTGGGACTGACTCCAGACGGTCTGTGGAGCGGTGCATGAAGTACGGCATCCAGCTCCCCGTCCAGTCCCAGTCCACGATCTACGCCGAACCCTGGGAGGCCGCCGCCGGGCCCGACGACCTCCTCGACCTCGCCCGCACCGCCGACCGCGCCGGTTTCGACTACGTCGCCTGCTGCGACCACGTCGCCATCCCGCGCCGGCTCGCGTCCGCCATGAGCACGGTCTGGTACGACCCGGTCGCCACCCTCGCCTTCCTGGCCGCCGCGACCGAGCGGGTACGGCTGCTCAGTCACATCGCCGTCGTCGGGCTGCGGCACCCGCTGCTCACGGCCAAGCAGTACGCCACCCTCGACCATCTGAGCGGCGGGCGGCTGGTCCTCGGGGTGGGGGCCGGGCATGTGGAGGAGGAGTTCGAGGCGCTCGGCGTGGACTTCCGGCAGCGGGGCGCCGTGCTCGACGAGTCCGTCGAGGCGCTGAGGAAGGCCCTCGGGCCGGACGAGTTCCCCAAACACCACGGCAAGTTCTACGACTTCCAGGACCTCGGCCAGCGTCCCAGGCCGGCCCAGGCCCGCGTCCCCCTCTGGGTCGGCGGCTCCTCGCCCGCGGCCGTACGCCGGGCCGCCCTCAAGGGCGACGGCTGGCTCCCGCAGGGCGACCCGCGCGAACGGCTGCCCGCGCAGATCGAGCGGATCAGGCACCTGCGCGAAGAGGCCGCTCTCCAGGGCCCCTTCACCATCGGCGCCATCGCCGAGCCGCTCTACGTCGGCACCCCCACCTGGGACGTCGGGCGCCGTACCCTCACCGGCCCGCCCGACGCACTCGCCGAGTCCCTGCGCGCCTACCGCGCGATGGGCGTCCACCAGATCCAGGTCAGGTTCCGCAGCCGGAGCCGTACCGAACTCACCGACCAGATCGCCGCGTTCGGGCTGGAGATCGCTCCCCACCTGTAAAGCCGACCCTGAAGAGCCGACCCTGTAGAGCCAACAAGGAGACCCGTATGGGCAAGCTGGACGGACGTGTCGTCATCGTCACCGGGGCGGCGCGCGGGCAGGGGGAGCAGGAGGCTCGGCTGTTCCGGGAGGAGGGCGCCGAGGTCGTCGTGGCGGACGTGCTCGACGAGCAGGGGCAGGGCCTCGCCAAGGAGATCGGGGCGCTGTACGTGCACCTCGACGTGGGGCGGGAGGAGGAGTGGAGGGCCGCCGTCGATGCCGTCGTGGAGGCGTACGGCCGTGTCGACGGGCTCGTCAACAACGCGGGGATCCTCCGCTTCAACACCCTTCTCGACACGCCCCTCGACGAGTTCATGCAGATCGTCAAGGTCAACCAGGTCGGCTGCTTCCTGGGGATCAAGGCGGTGGCGCCCCGAATGTCCGATGGGGGCACGATCGTCAACACCGCCTCCTACACCGGCGTGACCGGAATGGCGGCGGTGGGCGCGTACGCGGCGACCAAGCACGCGATCGTCGGGCTCACCCGGGTCGCGGCCCTGGAACTGGCCCCCCGGAACATCCGGGTCAACGCCATGTGCCCGGGCGCCATCGACACCGCGATGTCCAACCCGGCCCAGCTGGACCCCGGGGGAGCCGACGCCGCGGAGACCTCCCGCGCCCTCGACGGGCTGTACCGCAAGCTCGTGCCGCTCGGGCGGATCGGGCGGCCGGAGGAGGTGGCGCGGCTGGCGCTGTTCCTGACCGCCGACGACTCCTCCTACATCACCGGGCAGCCGTTCGTGATCGACGGGGGGTGGCTGGCGGGTGTGTCGATCGTCTGAGGCTCCCAGCTGACTGGCCGTCAGCTATTGACGGTGCATGCGCCCGGTGCCACAGTCGGCCCACGGGCGGATCTGACGGCGCGTCAGAAACCTTGTCAGAGACCTCGTCAGAGACCTCGTCAGAAACCTCTCGGAAACTGAACTGGGGACGGTGAACCTCCTTGGAATTCGGGCTCTTTGTACAGGGATACGTGGGCAAGCGCGCCGAGACCGACCCGCTGGCCGAACACAAGGCGCTGATGGAGGAGACCGAGTACGTCATCCAGGCGGACAAGTCAGGCTTCAAGTACGCCTGGGCGTCCGAGCACCACTTCCTGGAGGAGTACTCGCACCTCTCCGCCAACGACGTCTTCCTCGGCTACCTCGCACACGCCACCGAGCGCATCCACCTCGGCTCCGGGATCTTCAACCCGCTCGCCCAGGTCAACCACCCCGTGAAGGTCGCCGAGAAGGTCGCCATGCTCGACCATCTCACCGAGAACCGCTTCGAGTTCGGCAGCGGACGTGGGGCCGGCTCGCACGAGATCCTCGGCTTCCTCCCCGGCATCACGGACATGAACTACACGAAGGAGATCTGGGAGGAGACCATCGCCGAGTTCCCGAAGATGTGGCTCCAGGACGAGTACGTCGGCTTCCAGGGCAAGCACTGGCAGCTCCCGCCGAGGAAGGTCCTGCCGAAGCCGTACGGGAAGTCCCACCCCGCCATGTGGTACGCCGCCGGCTCGCCGCCCTCGTACGCCATGGCCGCCCGCAAGGGCCTCGGCGTGCTCGGCTTCAGCGTGCAGAAGGTCTCCGACATGGAGTGGGTGCTCGAGCAGTACAAGAACGCGATCGTGGACGCCGAGCCGATCGGGGGCTTCGTCAACGACAACGTGATGGTGACGACGACGGCGATCTGTGCGCCGACGCACGCCGAGGCGATCGAGATCGCGGTGCGGGGCGGGCTGCACTATCTGCCGTCGCTGGTGTTCCGGTACCACGACACGTTTCCTCGTCCCGAGGGGTTCCCGGTGTGGCCGGAGACCCTGCCCGAGTACACCGCGGAGTTCGTCGAGGTGCTCATCGAGGAGGAGCTGCTGATCTGCGGGGATCCCGATGAGGTGGTCCGGCAGTGCAAGCGGTGGGAGCAGGCGGGGGCGGATCAGTTGAGCTTCGGGCTGCCGGTGGGGGTGCCGAAGGAGGAGACGTTGCAGACGATTCGGCTGATCGGGGAGCACGTGATTCCGAAGATCGATACGGATCCTGTTCATCGGACGTCCCGGTTCCGGCAGTCCGCCTGATCGCCGTGGGGCTGCGGGCCGTTTGCGGCTGCGGGCCGTCTGTGGCTGGTCGCGCCCACGCGGCGGAGCCGCAAATCGATACAGCCCCGCGCCCCTGAGGTACGTACACCGGCCCGGAGTTCAAGGAGGCAAGCCCATGCTTGATCACGTCATCAAGGGTGCGACCGTCGTCGATGGCACGGGCGCGCCCGCGTTCACTGCGGACGTCGGCATCCGGGACGGTCGTATCGCGACCGTCGGGAAGATCACCGAAGAAGCCCGGACCACCGAGGACGCCTCCGGGTTGGTCCTCGCCCCCGGCTTCGTCGACCCCCACACCCACTACGACGCCCAGCTGTTCTGGGACCCGTACGCGACCCCCTCCCTCAATCACGGTGTCACCACGGTCGCCGCCGGCAACTGCGGCTTCACCCTCGCGCCGCTGAACCCGGCTCGCCCCGAGGACGCCGACTACACCCGCCGGATGATGTCCAAGGTGGAGGGGATGTCCCTGGTCGCGTTGGAGGAGGGGGCGCCCTGGAGCTGGCACGGGTTCGGGGAGTATCTGGACGCGCTGGAGGGGCGGATCGCCGTCAACGCGGGGTTCATGGTGGGGCACTGCGCGCTGCGGCGGTACGTCATGGGACCGGACGCGATCGGCGGACAGCCGAACGAGGAGCAGCTGGCGGCGATGCTCGCGCTCTTCCACGAGGCGATGGACGCCGGCGCCTGGGGCTTCTCCACCACCCAGTCCTCCACCCACTCCGACGGCGACGGCAAGCCGGTCGCCTCCCGGCACGCCCTGCCCGCCGAGCTGCTGGCGCTGTCGCGGGCGGTCGGTGAGCACGAGGGCACGCAGATCGAGGCGATCGTCGCGGGCTGTCTCGACCAGTTCAGCGACGCGGAGATCGACCTGCTCGTGGAGATGAGCGCGGCGGCCGGACGGCCCCTGAACTGGAACGTCCTCACCGTCGACGCGTCCGTCCCCGAGCGGGTGCCCAGGCAGCTCCTCGCGAGCGAGCAGGCGCGGAAGGCGGGCGGCAGGGTCGTCGCGCTCACCATGCCGATCCTCACGCCGATGAACATGTCCCTGGGCACGTTCTGCGCCCTGAACCTCATCCCGGGGTGGGGTCAGATCCTTACCCTGCCCGTCCCGGAGCGGATCGAGCGACTGCGCGACCCGTCCGTCCGGGCCGAGATGCTGGAGCGGGCCGGGTCCAAGGAGGCGGGCGTCTTCCGGCGGCTGACGCACTTCGGGCGGTACGTCATCGGCGACACGTACAGCGAGGCGAACCGGGGTCTGAGCGGGCGGGTGGTCGCGGACATCGCGGCGGAACGCGGCCAGGACCCGTTCCAGTGCCTGGTCGAGATCTGTGCGGCCGACGAGCTGCGTACGGTCCTGTGGCCCATGCCCACCGACAACGACCCGGCGTCCTGGTCCCTGCGCGCCGAGACCTGGCAGCACGAGGACGTGCTGCTCGGCGGGTCGGACGCGGGCGCGCATCTGGACCGGATGTGCGGGGCCCCGTACACGACCCGCTTCATCGGGGACTGTCTGCGCGGGCGGAAACTGGTGGGCCTGGAACAGGCCGTGAAGATGCTGACGGACGACCCGGCGCGGCTGTTCGGGCTGCGCGAGCGGGGACAGGTGCGGGAGGGCTGGCATGCGGACCTCGTCCTCTTCGACCCGGAACGGATCGCCGCGGGCACGGCCACCCTGGTGCACGACCTGCCGGGTGACAGTCCCCGGCTGGACTCCAAGGCCATCGGGATACGGGCCGTGTGGGTCAACGGGGTCGAGGCGATCCGGGACGACCAGGTGAGCGGGGCGGTGCCGGGGAAGGTGCTGCGGTCCGGGCGGGACACGCGGACGGTGGCGACCAGGTGACTGCTGAGGGACAGCGGCTGTTCGTCGGCGGTGCCTGGATCGAGCCGGACGGCGGTCACTACGAGGTCGTCGACCCGGCGACCGAGGAGACCGTCGGCCGGGCGCCGGAGGCCTCGCGGGATCAGGTGCGCGCGGCCTGTGCCGCGGCCCGCGAGGCCTTCGGGCCGTGGTCGCGTACGACGCCGGAGGAACGGGCGGCGATCCTCGCGCGGGCCGCGGAGATCATCGGCGGGAACCTGGAGTCGTACGCCGACCTCGCCCGGGCGGAGACCGGGGCGACCACGGCGACGGCCCGGCGGATGCAGGTCGGGGTGGCCGCCGCCCGTTTCCGGCGGTACGCGCGCGTGGAGCCCGCCGAGTGGGCGATCCCGCCGCAGATCAACGAGGCCGGGCCGATGGGGCGGGCGGCGGTGATGGGCGCGCTGGCCGTACGGCAGCCGGTCGGGGTGGTCACCTGCATCACCTCGTACAACAACCCGTGGGCGAACCCGGCGGGCAAGGTCGCCCCGGCGCTGGCCATGGGCAACACGGTGGTGGTGAAACCCGCCCCGCAGGACCCGCTGTCCGTCTACCGGATGGCGGAGGCGTTGGAGGCGGCGGGCGTGCCGCGGGGGGTCGTGAACGTGGTGTCCGGGCGGTCGGTGGAGGTGGGGGAGGCGGCCGTCTCGTCCCCCGACGTCGACATGGTGAGCTTCACGGGTTCGACGGCGGTCGGGCAGCGAATTGCCGAGGTCTGCGGCCGGGACATGAGACGGCAGCTGATGGAGCTGGGCGGGAAGGGCGCGGCGCTCGTCTTCGACGACGCGGACGTCGGGTCGGCGGTCGCCGGGATCGGGACGACCTTCTCCTTCTACAGCGGGCAGATCTGCACGGCACCGACGCGGGTGCTTGCGCAGAGAGGGGTGTACGACCGTCTCGTCGAGCAACTGGCGGGGTACGCACGCCGGTTGAAGGTAGGCGCTCCGAGCGAGCCGGAGACGGTGGTCGGGCCGGTGATCTCGGCGGCGCACCGGGACCGGGTGGAGTCGTACGTCGAACTGGGCCGGAAGGAGGGCGCGGTGGTGGTGACGGGCGGCGAACGGCCGTCTGTGTCCGACAGGGGTTTCTATGTCGCCCCCACCCTCCTCGCCGACTGCACCAACGACATGCGGGTGGCCCGCGAGGAGATCTTCGGGCCGGTGGTCGTGGTCGTCCCCTTCGACGAGGAGGACGAGGGCGTGGCGATGGCCAACGACACCGACTACGGCCTCATCGACTACGTCTGGTCGGCGGACGTCGCCCGCGCCTTCCGGGTGGCGCGGCGACTGCGCGCCGGCGGGGTCGGCGTGAACACCGTCGGGCGGAACATGGAGGCGCCGTTCGGAGGGTTCAAGAAGAGCGGAGTGGGGAGGGACGTCGGGTCGTACGCGCTGCATGCGTACAGCGAGGTGCAGGCGATCGTGTGGCCGGGGTGACGTGAGGAGTCCGGTGGTTTCGCGGTGGCCTGCAGGTCGAAGGCGGCCCGGCCGCTCTGCTCACACGACCGAAGTGCGAGCAGAAGGATCTCGGACCCCCGTACGTCATCTGCGGTCCCTATCGTCATGCTCAGGCGCCTCGTCTCGGAGCGCACCGTGGGACGCCATGGCCAGGGCCCCGGGCGCCACCCGAGTCCCTCAGTGATCGGAGACTTCCGATGGCGACGTTATCCCCACCCTGGGCCTACACCCTCGACCTTCCGCGCGATGCCCGCGCGCCAGGTGTCGCCCGCGCCACTCTGCGCACGGTCCTGGCCGTCCATGGCCTCGCCCGGCTCACCCCCACCGCCGAGCTGCTGGTATCGGAGCTGCTGACCAACGCCCACCGGCACACGAGCGGCCCCTACGCCCTCCGTATCCGCTCCGTCGGGCCCGGTCGGCTGCGGGTCGCCGTCTGGGACGCCGACTCCCGACTCCCGCCCGGTTTCGGCGACGGTGGCGGTGGCGGTGGCGCTCTCGCCGCCGTACCGGCGGAGGACGCCGCGGGCGGTCGTGGGTTGCAGCTCGTGCGGGCTTTGGCCGATGCGTGGGGAGGGTACGCGCTGAGGGCAGGGCACGGCGGGAAACTGCTGTGGGCAGAGTGCGGGCCCGCGACCGTGTCCTCGTTGTTCAGTCCGTCAGATCCACCCGCACCGTCAACAGTCCGGTCCCCAGCACTCGCACCCCCGCACTGTTGAGCCGCGGCAGGCTGCGCAGACGGGCCACCGGGTCGTCGTCGGGCAGGAGGTGAGCCGTTCCGGTGTGCCAGCGGCCCCGGATCCGCACCCGCACCAGTGGATCCGCCTTGATGTTGCGGACGTACTGGGAACGTTCGCCGAACTCCGACACCAGCCAGAAGGAGTTGCCGACGCGACGGCCGCCCACCGGGGTCTGCCGGGGCAGGCCGGAGACGCGGCCCGTGGTCTCCAGGACCGTCTGGAGGGGGAGGCGGCGCAGGACCGGGTTGCCGACGCGGCGCTGGAAGCCGGTGGTGGCACGAAAGCGGAGGTCGCCGAGGCGGGTTCTGCTCATGTGCTTTCCGAGGCTTTCAGTACGTTCAGCAGGGCGCCGAAGGTGACGGGGTCGGTGGTGAGGATGGTTTGGGCGGGGTCAGCGCTTTCGGTCAGGTGGATGGTGGTTGGGGTGGCGGATATGTGGACGCAGGACTCGCCTTGCCCGCAGAAGGACGACTTCTGCCAGGAGGAGGTGGGCATGGGCTCTCCTTCACAGGTCGTGGATGAGGTTGTGGATGAAGTCGCGGGACTTCGAGGGCTCCAGAGCCACCTGTTCCATACGGTTCAGCAGGATGCGGTACATCTCCAACTGGGCCTCCGCGTCTACGAGTACGGGCCCGTGGGACTGGTCCAGCGAGACCGTATCGAGCTTGGGAACAGGGCCATACAGATAGTGGATGTTCTGGCCGGCTCCCGGGTAGGCGCCGATGACGAACGGGATCACCTGGATCGTGATGTGCTCGCGCTCGCTCTGCTCCACCAGGTGCTCCAGTTGACGCCTGGCGACGGCGTGGCCACCGACCGGCACGCGGAGAGCGGCCTCGTGGATGATCGCGCGGAACGGAGCCGGTTCGTTCCGGTCCAGTAGCGCCTGGCGCTGTAGTCGGTGACTCACCCGGTGCTCGATGTCCGATCGGGAGAACTCGGGGACGACCTGCCGGAAGATCTCGCGGGCGTGGTCCGTGGTCTGGAGGAGTCCTGGGATGTGCGCGGTGTTGGCGGACCACAGTGCGGTGGTGTGGTACTCCAATTCCGCGATGCTCAGGAGCGTCGGGGGAAGCACCTCCCGGAACGTTTCCCACCAGCCGCGCGTCTTGTCGGCCGCGATGGCGACCAGCGCCTCGACGAACGCCTGGTCCGAGCATGTGTACGCGCGGGCCATCGCACGGACTCGGTCGGGGCTCACGCCGAACCGGGCCGACTCGACATTGCTGAGTTGACCGGAGCCGGTGCCGAGAAGTTTCGCGGCCTCGGTCGACGTCAAGCCCGCCCGCTCACGCAGTTTGCGCAGCTCCGTGGCGAGTCGGAGGCGTCGGGCGGTCGGGGCCGGCCTTGTCGTCATACCGCCTTCTCCCAGCTGGTGCCTACGGGGGCTGTCACCCACACGAGGGAGAAGGTACGCAGATTCTTCGGAATCTGGCAAAGGAACTTTGCAGGAGCCTTATCTTCGTATCCAGGCGCCCCGCCCGGAAGCGCACCGTGGGACGCCACGGCAGAGACACCAGGCACCCGTCCAACTCCCCTCAACGACCGGAGACTTCCCATGGCCACCGTATCCCCGTCCTGGAACTACACCCTGCACCTTCCGCACGATCCACGCGCACCGGGAATCGCACGGGGCGCCCTCCGGCTGATCCTCGCCGCCCACGAGATTCCCGAACTCACCCCCACCGCGGAGCTCCTCGCGGCGGAACTGCTGACCAACTCGCACCGCCACACCAAGGGCCCGTACGCCCTCCGCGTCCGCTCGGCGGAGCCCGGCCGGCTGCGGGTGGCCGTATGGGACACGGACCCGCGTGTCCCGCCGGGCTTCTCGGAGCGGGACTCACCGACGCCCCCTCTGGATGCGGAGAACGGCCGCGGACTGCACCTCGTCCGTTCCTGCGCGAGCGCGTGGGGCGCCTCGGTGCTCCGCGAGCCGGGCGCGTCGAAGGGCGGCAAGCTGCTGTGGGCCGAGTGCGTGAGCGAGGCGCCGACGTGGTGAGCCGGGCCATACTGAGAAGTGGAGCCATGCCCTTGCACCAGGAGCAGATCATGAGCGCACAGCCCGAGCACGGCTGGGGAGCGATGCCGCTGCCCGAGATCCGGACCGTGGACGACCTGCGCAGTGCGCTCAGCCGCTACGGCTTCCCGGGCGACCGGGAGCGGTTCGAGGAGGAGCTGGCGGCTGCCATAGGAGCCTCCCCGACCAACGACTTCCAGGGCGCCGCCGCTGTGGTCCGGGCCTACCGGCACCGGGTCCTGATCAGGAACTCGCCCGAGATCATGGCGGCCCTCGAAGAGGCGCGCTCCACAGGCGGCGGCACGTGAACGAAATCCCGTTGGAGGAGGCCGAGCCGACAAGGAAGGCGTTCGGCGATCTGACGGAGGGGGAGCGGGAAGTCGTCCGGGAGGCGCTCGTGGTGATCCGCCGTGATCCGACGGTGGGCCGCGAGATCCCCGGCTGGCATGGGAGTGACGGTCGTCTACTACTTCCGTGATCCACAGGTGGTCGACTGAGCTCGCGCGCTCCACGTGACACGGCACCGTGGATCAAAAGTGGGTGGTGATCCCGAAGACGCGGCGGAGGTGAGCCATGTCGTGCCGATCACGATCCGATGGCTCATACCCCTGATGGAAGGAGGCCTGCTGCTCGGCGGACAGACACCGCACCGTCGTTCCGTTGACGGTGCCTGTCACGAAGGACGAGGAGGGGTAGGTGAAAGGACGCTCCGGCTCGCCCGATGCCTGCACGGCGGAACCGTCGTTGGCGAAGACCAGCGGATGAAGATCGATTTCCCGTCCGTCCGGGGCCGTCATCACGAACCGGACAGGCCGCCAGTCCAGGCTCTCCACGAAACCCGCGTCGGAGAGGGCTGCCACCACGGTGGCTTCCTGCTCCTGGCGGTGCATCAGGTCCAGGTCATGGTGGTCCCGGGTCTGTTCGCCGATCAGGGCGTCGATTCCCCAGCCGCCACCGATCCAGACATCGGCCTCTGTCCGTCGCAGCAGGGCCAGGACAGACAACACGCCTTCAGCTGTCATCACGCGACGCAGGTTAGATGCGATGACACGGGACCGCGAATGAATTCCTCCGGCCCTGTGATCAACGAGGCACACGACCTTCGGAGGCTTGGGAAGCGGATCGAACAGCGCCAATCCTCCGGGGCGTTGGCCGCTGAAAGGGCCGTATTGCCTCATCAAGCCGCGACGCGTGCCCCGGCGCTGGAACTGTTGCTTCAATGTTCCCCCGTACGGGTTCGCCGGTGTGGCGTGACGAGAGCGGGTGGCTGCGGATGAGGGTCGTGACCTGGAACCTGTGGTGGCGCTTCGGCCCCTGGGAAGCGCGGCAGAAGGCGATCCTCGCCGTGTTACGGGACCTGCGCCCCGATGTCGTCGGGCTGCAGGAGGTGTGGGCCGCGGACGGGGAGAACCAGGCCGAGTGGCTCGCCGACGAGCTGGGCCTGCACTGGACGTGGGCGCCGTCCCCGTCGCCCGAACGCTGGCGCCGCCGCATCGGGGACCCCACCGTCGACATCGGCAACGCGGTGCTCAGCCGCTGGCCGGTGGTCGACCAGGAGGTGCTGGAACTGCCGGTACCGGCCGCCCTCGCCGACGGCCGCACCGCCCTGTACGCCCGCCTGGCCACCCCCGCCTACGACGTCCCCTTCTTCACCACCCACCTCACCTCGGCCCCGTACGCCTCCGCGGTGCGCTGCCGTCAGGTCACCGCGCTCGCGGAACTGGTCGCCCGGCACCGGGGCGGCACCCCGTTCCCGCCCGTCGTCACCGGGGACTTCAACGCCTGGCCGGACTCGGACGCCGTCCGTCTCTTCGGCGGCTACAAGACCGAGCCGGCCGTACCCGGCCAAGTCCTCTACGACGCCTGGGAGTACGCCGACCCGGCCGCCCCCTCCGCCACCTGGACCCCGGAAAACCCTTACACGGCACGGGTGTTGGAGCCCCCCGTCCGCATCGACTACATCCACGTCGGCCCGCCCGGCCCGGTCGGCGAGGGGCACGTCCGGCATGTACAGCGGGCGGGCGACGGGCCTGTGGACGGAGTGTGGGCCTCGGATCACGCGGCGGTGGTCGCTGACCTGGCGGATGTGGCGGACCTCGGGGGCGAGATCAGCGTTCCTTGACGGAGGTCAGGGAAACGGGCGCGCGGTCCAGGCGCCGGGGCTGGTGTCGGGCGCCACCCGCGGCCCCAACTCCTGTGGCTCCGTGGGCGAGCGCCACCCACGTCGCGTGGATGCTGTGGGAGCCGTGTGCGCGGCGTGTGATCGGGCGGCGTGGGCGCCTGGGACCCGTGTTACGGTCCCGCGGGCATGATCATGTGAACGGGGGACGGGGCCGGCGATGGCAGGGGTTTTTCGGCGGATCGACGAGTCCGCGACCGAGCGTGCCGAGCGGCTGGCGGGGCTGAGCGAGCGCATGCTGAAGGCGGGGAGCAAGAACGATCTGCTGGATCTGATCGACCTGGCGTTCGCGGAGGCCCCGCCGGAGGGTGATCCGGGGACGCTGGAATCGCTGGGCATGCGGTACCGCGACCAGCTCGACGAGGCCATGGGCCTGCACGAGCGGGTGGACAGGGTGGCCCGCAAGGGGCTCCCGGAGGTCTGGGTCGGCGACACGAGTGTCCTCGCCCAGGACGCGGTGGGTGCCGTGTCGCGGGCGGTGTCGGACATGGCGGAGGCGTTCGAGGGTGGTTCCAGGGCGCTGATCGTGCTGGCCGACGCGATCACGGAGGCCCAGAGCCAGGACAGCGAAGGCCGGGGGAAGCTGAAGCAGGCGCTGGCGGAGATGGGCAGCGACCGCGAGGGCTTCTTCGACGAGATGCGCGAGAACGACGAGGAGGAGTGGGACCGGAAGAACGCCGCCCACTTCGCCTCGTACGGCGTCGGTCTGATGCGCACGGCCGTGCTCGCCGCCGGCGAGGCCTGCCGTGTCGCGGCCCGGGACCTGAACAAGTGGGCCGCCGAGGCCCGTGCCGGGAAGATCGACACCGGCGAACTGTCCGCGGTCGACCGGCTGATGCTGGCCGACACCAGCAATGTGAGCGGCGAGGCCGAGTACAACGAGATCCTCACCGCGAGCGAACTGGAGCGCTCTGGGCGGGCCATGGAGTACCTCCCGCCGGCCGACCGGGCCCGGATGGAACTGCTCATGGCGAACGCGTCCTCCCCGCAGGAGAAGGCGTATCTCATGAAGGGCCTCGCCGCGGGCCGCAGCGTCGACGAGATCGACGAGTTCGCCTTCAAGATCCAGGGCAAGGACCCGGCCTGGCTGCAGCGGCACCTGTCGCCGATCACCACCAAGGGCGACAGCCTGAAGGACGAGGGGACGAACCCCGACGGGTCCAGCGTCAACATCGACGACCAGACGTTCAACGGCCAGAAGTGGATCCAGGGCGGCGACGGCTCGGAGGGCACCTGTGTGGCCTCCTCCACCGTCACCGCGCGCGCCATGGTCGACCCGCTCTACGCCCTTGAGATCACCGGCGGACCCAGCGGCCAGGAGGACGACCCCGACGCCTTCCGGCAGCGCCTGGTGGAGGAACAGCACCGGCTGCACACGGAAGGCGACGGCGGCGAGAAGTGGACCGGCATGGGACCCGAGGGGCAGGAACGCATCGCCGACTCCGCCATCGGCGGCGCCACCGGCGACGACTACCAGCGCCACGACATGAACAGCGCCGACGAACGCAGGCAGGTCCTGACCGAGGTGGAGAAGGCGGTCGCGGAAGGCAAGCCGGTCCCGGTCGACGTCAGCAGCGGCGACGGCGCCCATGCGATGACCATCATCGGCCAGGAGGGCGACATGCTGCAGATCTACAACCCGTGGGGCACCACCACCTGGGTCAGCGAGGACGACTTCATCAACGGCAACATGGGCAAGGCGTCGAACGGCGAACTCGACGACGCGTACAGCGTCTACGTGCCGCAATAGGCGACAGGGCACAGGGCACAGGGCATAGGGGGATGACGATGGCTTCCGCACAGGACTCCACGGCCGCGCGGGACTTCTCGGTACAGAAGAGCGGGCTCACCGGCCAGGCGAAAGAGCTGAACGAGGCGGGCGACGACGCGGGGAAGATCCGTACCGCGATCGACTCCAGGGCCTGCTACGCGTCGGACCTGCTGGGCGGCGCCGTCTCCGCGGAGGCGATCAACTCGTACGTCGCGGCCTGGACGGCCGAGGCCCGCACGATCGAGGACGCGCTGCACGAGCTCGCCGACAAGCTGCGCCTCGCCAAGGGGGCGTACTCGGGCAGCGACGGCCTCGTCGAGACCCAGGTCGGCAGCGTGAGCGTGGCCGGGAGCGAGATGACCACGATGCCGACCTTCGCCGAGCGGCCCTCGGTTCTGTCCCAGTACTGAGGGACAAGGAAGCGAACAGTGAACTCAACGATGCGTACGGCGTCCACCTCCCGGAGCTGGGCGGTGGTGGTCGGCGCGGTCGCGCTCCTCGCCCTCGCCACGGGCTGCGGAACGGGCACCGACGACTCCGGCGAGCCCGCCAGGTCGGCCGAGCCCGTCAGCCATCCCACCCAGGACCGCAGCATCTCCGCCGGGGTCGGCGAGCGCTTCACGCTCACCGTCGAGGAGAACGCCTCCACCCGCGAGCACTGGTACCTGGGTGATCCCGAGCCCGACACCTCGGTGGTCCGCAGCCAGGGCGAGAAGAGCGCGTCGGACTCCGGCGACGAGCCGGTGCCCGGCGCCGGCAGCCGCCTCACCTTCACCTTCGAGGCCACCGGCAAAGGCAGCACCGAGATCGTGCTGATGCACTGCACGTTCGCCACCACCTGCGAGGGCGACGACACCGGGACCCCCTCTTCGACGCCGACCCCGTCCGCGCCCGAGCGGGTCACCTACACCGTCACCGTCAGCTGAGCCGAGGCCCGCGATGAACACGCCCCCCGACCACCCGTCCCACACCGACGACGAACTGGCCGAGTTCGACGTCACCGTGCTCCTGCGCTACGGCCTCACCGCCGCCCCCGGCCCTCGCCGCACCGCCCTCTTCGGCGACGGCGCCGCGGCCGCCGCCGTGATCCTCGACCGCCTCGGCACCCAGCCGCGCTCGGTGGCCTTCCTCGCCGAGGTGGTCCGGGCCGGCGGCCTGGCGTACACCGCGGAGCTGCCCGAGCCGTTGCCTCGCCCCGAGGCGGCAGCGGTCGTACGCGACTGGCTGGAGGCCGCCACGCAGATAGTGCCGCGGCAGGCACTGGCGGGCGGCGCCCCCGCCGATGAGGCGGCGGCCCGCTGGCTGGGAGCCGTCGCGACGATCATCGAGGTGAAACAGCTGACGAGGGCGCGCACCGCGCGGAACTGACCGCGGACCGCGGAAGTGATCGCGGACCGTGGAAGTGACCGCCTGCGGCCTACGAACGCCCCAGGAAGATCGGGTTGGTGAACGCGGCCAACGCCCCCGGCAGCGGCCCCGCCGCCGCCTCGTGCCGCACCTCCGCCCGGACGTACGCCGCGTAAGCAGGGGTCGTACGCCACTCGACGACCCCCGAACCGGTCACCGGCAGTGGCGCGCCGGTGAACAGCACGCCCTGGTCGGTGACGAGGCGGACCGTGCAGCGCGGGGCGCCCGTGACCTCCAGGCGGACCGTCACCGGCGTGTCCCCGTCCGTCTCCAGCCGCTCGCCGATGCCCGCGTGTCGGCCGCGACCGCCCGAGGCCGTGAAGGCGAGGGACACGTTGTTCGACTCGGCGACGTACGAGCGCCCCGCGCGGATGCCCTCCTGGATGGCCTCGCGGGTCAGGTCGTCGGCGAGGACGACCGTCTGGGGGAGGCCGATCACGTCCGGGTCCCGGTGGGCGTCGCTGTTGCCCATCGCCGGGATCCACTCCAGGCCGCCGCCCCGCACGGACGCCACCAGCATGCTGTCCCAGTCGGCGAGGGAGACCTCGTCGTCGGGGGTGTACGGCCCGTTCCACACCTCCACCGCGTCCGCCTCGCCGAACCCGAACTTCCAGTTGCAGCCGATGCAGGTGGCGTGCGGGTGGGCCGGGACGACCAGGCCGCCGGCGCGGCGGATCTGCCGGGCGAAGCGGCCGAAGCGGTTGTCGCGGGCCCGGTAGCGCCAGTCGACGAAGGTGCCGGGGTCAGTGCCGAGGGCTACGACATGGCCGTTCCTCGTGGTGACCTCCTCGCCCAGCATGATCAGCAGGTCCTCGCCCGCCTCGGGTGCCCAATGGGCGTGCGCGGCATGCGTGTTGTGTTCCGAGGAGTTGATGAAGTCCAGGCCGGCCGCCCGCGCCAGCGCCGCGATCTCCGCGGGGGTGCGGCGGCCGTCGGAGTACCAGGAGTGCAGATGGCAGTCCCCGCGGTACCAGTCGCGGCCCCGGCCCTTGGCGCGCGAGGGCGGGTACGCCGGCCGGACGGCCGCGGCCGGCTCGCCGTAGGTCAGCGTGATCGTGATCTCGTACGACAGTCCCTGCGGGGAGACCGTGTACGGGCCGAGCGCGATGTGCCAGGTGCCCTCTCGCACCGGGCCCGCGATGTACCCCGGCGTCGCGTCGTCCGCGCGGAGGAAGAACCCGGTCCGCGCGCCGCCCGACCAGCCCCGGAACCCCTTTCCGCCCAGTTCCGTGCCGCGCTCGTCGAAGATGCCGATGTCGAGGGCGTTGCCCGCGGTGCCGGCCGGGACGGACGGGCGGTCGTAGGTGTAGGCGACCCTGATCTCCCGTACGCCGGAGGGGACTTCGACGGGTACGTACACGAAGTCGGGGGAGCCGGTGGGCAGGGTGCCGCGGAGCGTCCGCGTCTCCCGGTCCCCGTCGGCCGCCCCGGCCGCTGAGGCGAAGGTCACGCTTCCCAACGTAAGCGCGGCGGCGGCTCCCGTCACGAAGAGTGCGCGTCTTCCGATGCTGTGGTGGACGTTGTTGTCGTTGTTGCCGTCGTTGGCGTCACACATGCCCCAACGGTGCCGGACGCGCGTGAACGGCCGTGGAAAGACAGGGGAATTGGTGCCCCGGGGTGAAGACCCACGTAAAGACCCACGTCAAACCCCACGTAAAGATGCCGACCGGTCGGTATGGACAGATGGGCGTGAAGCCGGTACAGATGAGCCATGCGTATCTCCGTGACGATCTTCCTCACCGACGAGACGATCACCCCGACCCGGCTCGCCCGCGAGCTGGAGCAGCGCGGGTTCGCCGGGCTGTACCTGCCCGAGCACACGCACATCCCCGTCGAGCGGACCAGCCCGTACCCGGCGGGCGGCGAGCTGCCGCCCGAGTACGGCCGCACCCTCGACCCCTTCGTCGCCCTCGGCCAGGCCGCGGCGGTCACCGAGCGGCTCGGCCTGGGCACCGGCATCACGCTGGTCGCCCAGCGCGACCCGATCGACCTCGCCAAGCAGGTCGCGAGCGTCGACCACCTCTCCGGCGGCCGCCTCACCCTCGGCCTCGGCTTCGGCTGGAACGTCGAGGAGGCCGCCGACCACGGTGTCGAGTGGCGTACCCGGCGCGAGCTCGTCCGGGACCGGATGGCACTGATGCGGGCGCTGTGGAGCGAGGAGCCGACGGCGTACGAGGGGGAGTTCGGGAGCGTCCGGGCGAGCTTCGCGTACCCCAAACCCGTACAGAAGCCGCGCGGCCCGGTGGTCGGTCCGCGCACGCTGGTCGGCGGGGCGGCCGGGCCGAAACTCTTCGCGCACATCTGCGAGTACGCCGACGGGTGGCTGCCGATCGGCGGCCGCGGCCTGTCGGAGTCGCTGCCCGTGCTGCGCACCGCCTGGGCGGACGCGGGCCGCGACCCGGCGGCCCTCCAGATCGTCCCGTACGCCGTCCACCCCTCGCCGGGCAAGCTCGCGCACTACGCCGAGCTGGGCATCGAGGAGGTCGTGGTGCAGCTGCCGCCGGCCGGGGAGGCGGAGGTGCTGAGCGTGCTGGACGACTGTGCCCGTTATCTCCCCGCCGTCGGTGACACCGCCCGTGACACCGTGTAACGCCGGGCGGGCGGGGACGAATCGGACGGTTCCTGACTGCACTGATCACGTCGCTCGTATGCTCGAAGGATGACGACTTCCGCGACCCCCGGAACCGGCCCCACCGAGAACTCCATGCGTCGCGCCCTCAAACGCGCCCGGGACGGCGTCGCCCTCGACGCCGCCGAGGCCGCGGTGCTGCTCCAGGCCCGGGGTGAGGCCCTGGAGGACCTCACCGCGTCCGCCGCCCGCGTGCGGGACGCGGGCCTTCAGGCGGCGGGCCGCCCCGGCGTCATCACCTACTCGAAGAGTGTCTTCATCCCCCTCACCCGGCTGTGCCGGGACAAGTGCCACTACTGCACCTTCGTCACCGTCCCCGGCAAGCTGCGCCGCGAGGGGCACGGGATGTTCATGTCCCCGGACGAGGTCCTCGACGTGGCCCGCCGCGGCGCCGCCCTCGGCTGCAAGGAAGCCCTGATCACCCTCGGCGACAAGCCCGAGGACCGGTGGCCGGAGGCGCGCGAGTGGCTCGACGCGCACGGCTACGACGACACGATCGCGTACGTCCGCGCCATCTCCATCCGCATCCTGGAGGAGACGGGCCTGCTGCCGCACCTCAACCCCGGCGTGCTGTCCTGGACGGACTTCCAGCGTCTCAAGCCCGTCGCCCCGTCCATGGGCATGATGCTGGAGACGACCGCCGAGCGGCTCTGGTCCGAGCCCGGCGGCCCGCACTACGGCTCCCCGGACAAGGAGCCCGCCGTACGGCTGCGGGTGCTCGAGGACGCCGGCCGTTCCTCCGTCCCCTTCACGTCCGGCATCCTCATAGGGATCGGCGAGACGTACGAGGAGCGGGCGGAGTCGCTGTTCGCGCTGCGGAAGGTGTCCCGGGCCTATCACTCGATCCAGGAACTGATCATCCAGAACTTCCGCGCCAAGCCCGACACCGCGATGCGTGGCATGCCGGACGCGGAACTGGACGAGCTGGTCGCCACGGTGGCGGTCGCCCGGCACATCATGGGCCCGTCGGCCTGTCTCCAGGCCCCGCCGAACCTCGTCGACTCCGAGTACGAGCGGCTGATCGGCGCCGGCATCGACGACTGGGGCGGGGTGTCCCCGCTCACCATCGACCACGTCAACCCGGAACGCCCCTGGCCGCAGATCGAGGAGCTGTCCGAGAGGTCGGCCGCCGTCGGCTTCGAACTGCGGGAACGCCTGTGCGTGTACCCCGAGTTCGTGCAGCGCGGCGAGCCCTGGCTGGACCCGCGGCTGCGCCCGCACGTACGGGCGCTCGCAGACCCGGAGACCGGCCTCGCCCGCCCGGACGCCGTCGTCGAGGGCCACCCGTGGCAGGAGCCGGAGGAGGCGTTCGCCGCGTCCGGCCGTACGGATCTCCATGTGTCGATCGACACCGAGGGCCGTACGTCCGACCGCCGCGACGACTTCGACGAGGTGTACGGCGACTGGGGCGCCCTGCGCGAGGCGGCCGTCCCCGGCATGGTGCCGGAGCGCATCGACACGGACGTACGCGCGGCGCTGGCGACGGCGGCCGACGACCCGACCCGCCTCACCGACGAGGAGGCCCTCGCCCTGCTGCACGCGGACGGCCCGGCGCTGGACGCGCTGACCCGCATCGCCGACGACGTGCGCAAGTCGATGGTCGGCGACGACGTCACGTACATCGTCACGCGGAACATCAACTTCACCAACGTCTGCTACACCGGCTGCCGTTTCTGCGCCTTCGCCCAGCGCCGCACGGACGCCGACGCCTACACCCTCTCCCTGGACCAGGTCGCCGACCGCGCCCAACAGGCCTGGGAGGTGGGCGCGGTGGAGGTCTGCATGCAGGGCGGCATCCATCCCGACCTGCCCGGGACGGCGTACTTCGACATCGCGAAGGCGGTCAAGACCCGCGTCCCCGGCATGCATGTGCACGCCTTCTCCCCGATGGAGGTCGTGAACGGCGCGACGCGCACGGGCATGTCCATCCGCGAGTGGCTCACGGCAGCGAAGGAGGCCGGCCTCGACTCCATCCCCGGCACGGCCGCCGAGATCCTCGACGACGAGGTCCGCTGGATCCTCACCAAGGGCAAGCTGCCGACGGCCACCTGGATCGAGGTGGTCAGCACGGCCCACGAGCTGGGCATCCGGTCGAGTTCGACGATGATGTACGGCCACGTGGACCAGCCGAGGCACTGGCTGGGGCACCTGCGCACGCTGGCCGGCATCCAGCAACGCACGGGCGGCTTCACGGAGTTCGTCACCCTCCCCTTCATCCACACGAACGCGCCGGTGTACCTGGCGGGCATCGCCCGCCCCGGCCCGACCATGCGGGACAACCGCGCGGTGACGGCGATGGCCCGGTTGTTGCTGCACCCGCACATCCCCAACATCCAGACCAGCTGGGTGAAGCTGGGCACCGAGGGCGCGGCCGAGATGCTCCGCTCCGGCGCGAACGACCTCGGCGGCACCCTCATGGAGGAGACCATCTCCCGCATGGCGGGCTCCTCCTACGGCTCGTACAAGTCCGTCAAGGACCTGATCGAGGTGGCGGAGGCGGCCGGCCGCCCGTCGAAGCCGCGGACGACCCTGTACGGGGAGGTCTCCGAGGAACGGCAGCGGGCGGCGACGGTGTCGGACGGGCATCTGCCCGAGTTGTTGCCGGTGTTGGACTGACCCGGGCCCCGACCAGGCGGTAGAAAGGGCCGGTTGGCGCCTTTGATCCGGTGGCGAGGGGGACGACGCGTGAGCGGAACGACGACGGGTGGACTGCGGGACGACGATCTGCCGGTGGTGTTCCGCTCCTCGGACTCCGCCTCGCTGACCGGCCAGCGCCGCTACATCGGGGGTACGAAGTGGCGGCTGCTGCTGGCGGTGGCCGCGGCGGCGTGCGGGGTCCTCGATCACCGGGCGGCGTTTCTCGCCCTGGTCGCGGTCTTCGTCGCGACGCTGCTGGTGGAGGTCTGGCTGCTGGCCGAGCGGCCGGAGCAGGCCTGGTACGACGGGCGGGCGCTGGCCGAGTCCACGAAGACGCTCGCCTGGCGGTACGCGGTGGGCGGGGCCCCGTTCCCGGCCGACGTGCCGCAGGGCGAGGCCCAGCTCCGCTTCCTGGAGCGCTTACGGGAGCTGGTCAGGGAGGCTCCCGCCACGAGCCTCGCCCCGATGGGGTCGGCCGCGGTCACGGACGCCATGAACGACCTGCGCGGCCGGGACTTCGCCGCCCGGAAGCAGGCGTACCTACGGCATCGCGTCGAGGATCAGCTGGGCTGGTACACGAACAAGGCGCAGGCGAACGTCGTACGGGCGCGGCGCTGGCGGCTGCTGCTCATCGCCGTCGAGGGACTCGGCCTCACGGCGGCGGTGCTGCGGCTCACCGGTGTGCTGGACTTCGACCTCGCCGGGGTCCTCGCGGCCGTCCTGGGCGCCGGCTCGGCGTGGTTCGCGGTGCGGCAGTACGAGACGCTGGGCCGCGCCTACACCTTCGCCGCCACCGAGCTCAGTGTCGTCCACGACCGGCTGACCCAGGCCGAGGAACCGGCCTGGGCCCAGGAGGTCGCGGACGCGGAGGAGGCGATCAGCCGGGAGCACACGATGTGGCGGGCGTCGCGGGGGGCGGGGTGAGGTGGGATCCGGCGCCGACGGGCTCACAGTACGATGATCGGACCCTCGATGTGGGGGTCGCACAGCTGTCTGTCCGTCGCTGAGGAGATGCGTGCCCGTGCCTGCCCGACGGCTTCCCTCGTGGGTCTGGGTGACCGGCCTGACGGTGGGCGCGGTTGTGGCGGTCTCCGTCCTGGCCGTGGAGGCGGACAAGGGGCCGCACCCGACCGCCACGGCCGCCCGACCGACCGCTTCGGCGGGCGTACAGCCCACGCCCACGAAGTCCGCGGCGCCGGCCGCGGTGCCGGACGGCTCCGGCACCGGGCGGCGCATCGTCTACTCCCTGGGGCAGAAGCGGGTCTGGCTGGTCGACGCGAGCGACGCGTCCCGCCGTACCTTCGCGGTCTGGCCGGGCACGGTCGATCCCGGCCCGGGCACCTACACGGTCGGTACCCGCACGGACGCGACGACGGGCTCGGACGGCGTGCAGATCGAGCACATCGTCTACTTCGCCACCGCGTCCGGCGTCAACATCGCCTTCTCCAGTGCCGTGGACGGCTCCTCGCCGCCCCCGCCGGCCGCCGGAGTCCAGACGGGCGGCATCCGCATGAAGACGGCCGACGGGGACGCGCTGTGGACGTTCGGGGAGACGGGGACGACGGTCGTGGTGGTCAGCTAGCGGAGCGTGTGCCTGCGTCCCCGAGCGGCAGGTTCACCACCAGCAGCACGACCCCGCTGAACACGAACGCCCGCGTCGCCGCGTCCAGCCCGTTCCAGTCCCCGGACTGCCACATCGAGAACCACTCACCGCCGATCGCGATGAACCCGGCACCGAACAGCAGCATGACCATCAGCAGGCCGTAGGTCGAGATCCGCCGGGCACCCGCGTGATCCCTCCGCGCCCACAGCCACGTCCCGTAGAGCAGGACGAGCGCGGCGACCGTCTCCCACACGATGATCGCGACATACGCCGCGTCCTGAAGTCCCTTGCTGGTGATGGCTCTCCACATCACGTCGTCGTCCTTGAACGTCGTATCCATGGCGAGCACGTGCTGCACGAACTGCTGATTCGTCCCGAAGTCGGTGATGTTCCCGAAGGCGACGAGCGCCATGTAGAGGGCGACGGTGCCGGTGAGGAGGGTGGCGGTGAGGGAGAGTGCGCTGCGTGAGGTTGTTGTGGCCATGGCGGCCATCTTTCCTGCCCGATGCGGGATCCCGGTACCGATTGAGCCAGACTGGTGCCGGACGGGATTCGCGAGTGAGGACGCCGAACTGGCCTTGTACCACGCGTACTTGGGGAACTACTCGGTGTCCTTGGGGTGACGGGTGGACGCGTACACGAGATGGACCGTGCGCCGCGCTTCGTCGACGAGGTAACGCACGCGACCGCCTGCCGTCACCTCGTACTCCCACTGCGGATACTCCTGGCCGCCGAGGTTGCCCGCGGCCAGACGACCGCGCAGCCGATGCTGACGGTCCGGATCCGCTCGGGACAGAGGGTCGCTGCGCAGTGCCTCGAAGCAGCGCCGTGTGTTCCCCGGAGCCTCCGCACCCAGCTCGCCCCATCCCTTCGCCGCCTCGTTCGTCGCGAACCGCAGGCGCCATTCCTCGCCCACCGGCGGCGGGGAGACGTCGTCGCCACGCTTCGGGCTCACGGGGCGGTCACCTCGCCGTGGTCCTCGTCCGGCAGCCGACGGTTGAGCTGCGCGGTGAGCTCGGGGTTGGCGAGGACACGTGCCGTCGCGCGCCATTCGACGACGACCCGGTGGAGATTGCCATGGACGTCCAGCTGGGCCGCGTCGTGCGTAGCCTCGATGAGCTCGGCCACGAACTGCTTCAACTCGTCCGCCGACAGATGACGGACCCACGGGAAGACCGAGGGGAGCGCGCGCAGTATGGCCCGCTCACCGGCATCGCTGCGGACGAGGGCGGCGAGAAGACGCGCCGTGATGTCCGCCGTCTCCTCGCGCTGCTGGTCGTGGCGTGCGGTCGTCAGATAGAGGTCCTCGCCGTCCCGGCGGGTGATGTGCACACGCTGAATCCGGTCAAGCGTATCGGCGACACGCTTCGAATTCTTCGAGAGCTCGGAGAAGGCGACAGTGGGAGTGGACATGATCCGACGGTACTTCGGAACGTATTCCGAAGTCAATCGAGGGGGTGCTGACTGGGTGCTCAAGCCTCTGCCAGACTTCAGGGCGGACGTGTTACGGGGGTGGGACGGATGGGATCGACGCGGCCGTCGATGCAGGAGCTGATCCGGCAGCGCAGGCGGGCCGGGTTTGTGGGGCGGAGCGACGAGCGGGCCGTGTTCCGGCGGAACCTCGACCTGGCGCCGGAGGACGAGCGTCATCGGTTCCTGTTCCACGTGCACGGCAATGCGGGCGTCGGGAAAACCTTCCTGTTGAGGGAGTGGGAGCAACTCGCCAGGGAGAAGGGGGCGCTCACCGCTTACGTCGACGAGAGCGTCGGGAGCGTGCCGGAAGCGATGGCGGCGATCAGTCGTCAACTCGGCGGTCAAGGCCACAAGTTCAAGGAGCTGGAGCGGTTGCTCGCCGCGCACCGGGAGCGGCGGCACGAGGCGGAGGCGGCCGCCGTCGCCACGCTTGAACCGGAACCGGAGGGGCCGTCCGTAGGCAGCATGGCGGTGGCGCGGGCTGGGCTGGCTGGGCTGGGGATGGTGCCGGGAGTGGGCGCATTCGTAGGTGCTCTCGACGCTGCTCAACTCGCCCAGGGAGCAGACCGGTTGCGAGCCGGCCTGAGCACACGCTTCCGGAGCCAGGAGGATGTGCAGTTGGTCCTGTCCCCGGAGCGCGTGCTCACACCGGTGCTGCTGAGCGAACTGTCCGACGCGGCGGCCGCGGCACCGTGGATCGTCCTGTTCTTCGACACGTACGAGCGGACGGGACCGTTCCTCGACGGGTGGCTCCACGAGGTGATGACGAGCGACCGGCATGGCACCCTGCCTGCAACGGTCGTCTTGGTGACGGCGGGCCAACGCCCCTTCGACACCGCCCGCTGGGGCGCCTTCGCGGACTTCATGACGGACGTACCGCTCGGCCCGTTCACGGAGGCGGAGGCGCGGGGGCTGCTGGCGGGCAAAGGAGTCGTGTCCGAGCCCGTCGTGGAGGAGGTGCTGCGCCTTACGGGCGGACTGCCGGTGCTGGTCTCGACGCTTGCCGAGGCGCGGCCCGCCGACCCCGAGGACGTCGGGGATCCGAGCGCGGACGCCGTGGAGAGGTTCCTCAAGTGGGAGCGGGATCCGGTACGGAGGGCGGTTGCGCTCGCGTGTGCGCTGCCTCGGCGGATGGACGTGGACGTGTTCAGGGTCGTCGTGGACTGCCCGGCCGAGCAACTCGACGAGCTGTACGGATGGTTGAGGGGCATCCCCTTCGTCAGCGAGCGGGGTGAGGGGGCGCAGTACCACGACGTCGTACGGGCTCCGATGCTCCGTTTGCAGCGACTGCGCTCGCCACGGGACTGGACCGGGCGGCACATACGACTTGCCGAGGCGTTCGGCCGATGGCGTGCCGAAGCCGAAGCGGAACTGGCACCGGACGAGTTGTGGAGAGACGAAGGGTGGCGGGAGATACGGCTCGCCGAGTTGTACCACCTGCTGTGCGCGAGGCCCCGGAGCGTGCCGCCGACCGTGTTGAGGGAACTCGTGGACGCGTGTGGCGGGGGCGAGGTGGTGGTGCGGCGGTGGGCGCAGGCACTGACGCAGGCGGGGGAGGACGCGGATGCGGAGAGGGCCAAGGGCTGGGGCAGTGAGGTACTCGCGGCACTGGATCAGGGCGGAGTCATCAACGTTCTGGGAGTGCTCCTGGCGAAGGGCCGCCTCGACGCACGGGGACGAGCCAAGGCACACGGACTGCGGGGCGCCGAGTTCGGCAGTGTCGGCGATCACGCGACAGCGTTGACCCAGTTCGATCGAGCCGTCGAACTCGATCCGGAATCGGCGCCGGCGTACGAGGGCAGGGCGGTCGCTCGGGCGCACCTGGGCGACTACGCCGGGGCTATCACTGATCTTGACCGGGCCGACGGCCTGGCCCCGGGCAAGGCCAGGACCCTCAGTCTGCGCGGGGACTACCGCCGAGTGATGGGGGACTTCGTATTGGCTTTGAGAGATCTGGACAGGGTGGTCGAACTCGATCCGACGAGAGAGACGGCGTGGGCTTCCCGAGGAGTAGCCCGGCACATGCTTGGTGACACCGGCGCAGCTGTCTCGGATCTCGACCGGGCCCTGGAGTTGGATTCGGGCTATGTCTGGGCTTTGGTGCGCAGGGCGCGCGTCTGGCGGTCGCGCGGCGATCAGGAGCGGCGCCTTGCCGATCTGGACCGTGCCGTCGCCCTGGGGCCCGATGCGCCCTGGGTGCTCTGCGAGCGAGGTGACGCCCTCTCTGGCGCCGGCCGTCAGGAGCGCGCCCTCGCCGACTACGACCGGGCCATCGCCCTCGACGGCGAGTACGCCTCGGCATACGCAAGTCGCGGTGCATGCCGAGCTGGTATGGGGAATCCGGCCGAGGCACTCACTGACCTGGACCGTGCCCTCGAAATCGACCCGGAGTACGTATGGGCGTTCTGGCAGCGAGCGAGGGTGCACCACGCACTCGGTTCACGCGATCGGGCGTCCGCTGATATCCAACGGGCTCTGGAAATCGACCCTGATCACTGGATGGCACAACGCATTCGCTTCCGCATCGAGGCGCGACGCCTGTTGAATGATGAGACGTGGAGCCACCTCGCCCGGCTCAGGGATTGGCTGGAGGCGACGCTCTCGGAACCGAATGACCCCGACCGCGTGCCGACGGCGTTGGGGTTCCCGGACGAGATGGCCGAAGAGCTCGAAACTTACCTCGACCTCCCGGCCGCCGACCGAGCCGACATCGCCCAGCGCCTCACCGAACTCATAAATGGGCGTGACGACTTTCTTGATGCCTTCAACTGACGCTCAGCGCCCCGCGTACGCCACGAACTCAGTCCAGGCGCCGTCCGCGAACGCGAGACGTGCGCCTTCGCTGTTCTTGGAGTCGCGTACGAGGACGGCCGCGTCGGCCGCGGCTATGGCGACCTCTACGCAGTCCGGGCCCTCGTTGCTGCTGTAGCTGCTCTTGAACCACTCCAGCGGGGTGGTGGGGGTCATGTCTCTTCTCCCAGCACTTTCTCGATGAAGGCGAGTGACTCCCGTGGAGTGAGAGCCTGCGATCGGATGATCCCATAGCGCATCTCAAGGAGCTGCACTTCCTTGGGATCACTGATGAGGCGGTTGTAGGTCTGTCCTTCCTCGTGAGCCACTGCCTTGCGGTCCCGGAGTTTCAGGAGACGGATCGGCCCGCCCATGCCGGCGTGGTCCTCCCGGTCCGTCGGCATAACCTGAATCTCGACGTGCCTCAAGGCGCCTAGCGCCAATAGGTGTTCGAGCTGTTGCCGCAACACCATTTTGCCTCCGAGCGGCCGCAGCAGCGTCACCTCTTCCAGGACAAAGGTGAGTAGCGCCCGGGGTACGCGTTCGAAGACGGCCTTCCGTGCCACGCGCGCTGCGACGTAGCGATCGATCTCCTCCTCCGTGTACGCAGGCCGCCGCATTGTGTACAACTCCCGTGTGTACTCCGGGGTCTGGAGCAGGCCGTGGACGTGGTGGCTGTCATAGGCCCCCAACTCGACCGCCTCGTCCTCCAGCTTCTTCAGATCCCGCACCTTCTTCGGGTACCGCGCCCGCTCCACGTCTTCCTTCATCGCGGAGAGCTTCCCGTCCGCCCCGAGCACCTCGTCGGCCTTGTCCAGGAAGTCCGGCTTCGGGACCCGCCGCCCGCGCTCCACCGACGAGACCATCTCCTCGCCGTACCCGATGGCCGCACCGAGCTCCGACTGCCGTAGCCCCGCCGCCTCCCGCCACACCTTGACCTGACGGCCGACCGTCTTGAGTACGGCCGCGGCCTCCTCGTCCTCCACGCCACCACCCACCTCTCGCGTACGAGCCGTACGACTCCGGACAGCACCCGGACAGTCGCGCTCCGTACTGACTTCAGTGCTGTTCAGGGTAGGCGGAAGTGACCACGCTGAGTGACGTGAACCAGGAAATCACTCAAGCCGTAACCGCCGTACGGCACTTCACGCTGCTGCTGTCCGCGACGCGTCGGGGCGCCCGCCTCGCCCGCCTGCTCACGGAACGTCAACTCGCGGACTGGCGCGAGCCGTCCGAGGCCGCCGAGCACATCGTGGCCGAGCTGGCGTCGAACGCCGTCCTCCATGGGCGTGTTCCGGGACGGGACTTCCGGCTGAGGCTGAAGCTGTACGCCGACGGCACCCTCCGCATCGAGGTGGCCGACGCCAGGGGCGACCGGCTCCCGCAGACCTCGGACCCGGTCGGCGACGACCTGGAATCGGGCCGTGGGCTACGGATCGTCGCGGCATACGCGGACCGTTGGGGCGTCGACGAGGGGCCGGGCCCCTGCAAGACGGTGTGGGCCGAACTGACCCCGGATCGCACAGACCGGTGACCCGGCCGGGCCCGACGCCAAAGACGAAGAACCGGCCGGCTTCCTGGCCCACCGACTCGCCGCCCTCCTGCCGCCACCCTTCGGCACCGGTCCGGAGCCCACCCGCCCCGACCCCTTCCAGAACTGCGACGGCTGCGATCGGGCGTTCCGAGCCCCGCGCCCAGACGGTGCCGCAACTGCCGTCCGGCGGCTGTGGCGGCATAGGGAGCCCGGAAGTGAACCACGTGACAAGCGCCGCCCGAGCACCGCGCCACTGACTCCGCCGGTACCGTACGAGAACCGAGCCACCCGCACCGGAGGTCACCGTGAGCGCCCAGACCGACGGCCCGTACGGACCGCTGATCCCCATGCCCGAACTGACCCCCGACGCGCTGCGGGCGGCGGTCACGCGCATCGCCCCGAGCCACGTTCCGGCCCTCACGCAGCACCTCTTCGAAGCCACCACGAACGCGCAGCAGACACAGAGCCTCGCGCCTCTGCGGGCCTTCGTGCACGCGTGGGCCGTGTTCGTGGCGATCGAACGGCATCCGGAGCGTGCCGCGCGGCTGCGTGAGCTGGAGAGCATCGTGGACGCGGGGGAGCAGGACCCGGCGGAGGCCATGGCGCAGATCCGCGTGATCCGGGAGGCTGCCGAGGCGGAGGCCGGCCTGTGACGGACTGGGCATGGGCCCTCTGCACTGCGACCTGGTACGGCTGAAACCGGCCACGACCACTCCACCCACTCCAGGCATACCGAATCACCCCCTGACCGACCGTCCCCGTTCGATTACAGTGCTGAGCTGTCGTACGTACGCACGGGTGCCCTGGGAGGTCTTGGTGAGTGCGACAACCGGGGCTGTCTGGGGCCGGGCCGAGCAGCAGGACTTCCGTGGCCGGGTGCGCGGCACGCTGCTCGGTGCTGCCCTCGGGGACGCCCTCGGCGCACCCGTGGACGAGCTCGGGCTGGAGGAGATCCGGGAGACGTACGGGGCGGAGGGGCTGCTCGATCTCGGGTTCGGATACGGGCGTCGGGGGGCCGTGAGTCATCTGACGCAGCTCACGCTGTTCACCGTGGACGGGCTCATACGCGCCCAGGTGCGGCGCGACACCGGCGCCTGGCATCCGCCCACCGACGTGCACCGGGCGTATCTGCGCTGGGCCGCCACGCAGCGGGACTGGGGCCCTGACGAGCGGCGTAAGGATGACGGGTGGCTCGCGCGGGAGGAGTGGCTGTACGCCCGCCGGGATCCCACCCGGTCGCTCCTGCTCGGGCTCGGGGACGACACCATGGGGACCCTGGACGCGCCCAAGAACCCCGCCGAGCTCGGGCCGGAGGCGACCGCCCGTTCCGCGCCCTTCGGTCTGCTCGTCGGCTGGGAGCCGCAGCTGGTCGTCCAGCTGGCCGTCGAGTGCGCGGCGCAGACCCACGGGCATCCCGTCGCCTACCTGTCGGCGGGCGCGTACGCCGTGATCGTGCATGCGCTGGCGCTCGGCGAGAGCCTGGACACGGCCGTGCAGCGGGCGCTCGCCCTGCTCGCCGCCCGGCCCGGGCACGAGCCCGTGTCGGCCGCGCTGCAGCACGCGCTGGGCGCCGTACGCCAGGGCATGCCCACCCCGGCGAGGGTGGAGGAGCTGGCCGCGGACGGTTCGGCCGACGGGCTGCTGGCGGCCGCCGTGTACTGCGCCCTGGTGGGGGAGGACGTACGGCACGGGCTGTGTCTGTCGGTCAACCACGACGGGCCCTCCGCCGCCGCGGGCGCGCTCACCGGCGGCCTGCTCGGCGCCCTGCACGGCGAGACGGCCCTCCCGCCGGCCTGGCTGGCCGAGCTGGAGGGCCGTCCCACTCTGCTGGAACTGGCGGACGACTTCGCGATGGAGATGACCCAGGGGCCCGCACTGCACGGCCCGGCCGGGTCGTCTCCCGGGTGGCTCGCCCGTTACCCGCGGGCGTGACCGGTCGTCGTCCGGTGGTCGGGTCGCCCGCTGTCCGCGGGCGTGACCTCAGTCCTTGACCGGTGCCGGCACCACCTTGTCCAAGGGATCCGCCGGCGTCGGGATCGCCGCGGCACCAGCGGTCCCGTCCCCGTCCGTGTTGATCGTCTCGATGATCGCGAGGCGTTCCGGGGTGTCCTCCGGCTTGAGGAAGCCGATGAGGATGTAGAGGACCAGGGAGACGGCCAGCGGGATCGACACCTGGTACTGGAGCGGGACGCCGCCGTCGACGTTCCAGTTGATCGGGTAGTTGACCAGCCAGAAGGCGAACAGACCCATGGACCAGCTGGTGAGCGCGGCTGTGGGGCCCGAGCGGCGGAACGGGCGCAGCAGGCCGAGCATCATCGGGATGGCCATCGGGCCCATCAGGCCGGCGACCCACTTGATGACGACGGTGATGATGTCCTTGAAGGCGGGGGAGTTGACCTGGGTGGCCGCCGCCATCGACAGACCGAGGAAGACGACCGTCGCGAGCCGTGCCGCGATCAGTCCCGAGCGCTGGCTCCAGCTCCGGGCCCGGGTCGAGATCACCGGCGCCACGTCCCGGGTGAAGACGGCGGCGATCGCGTTGGCGTCGGAGGAACACATGGCCATGGTGTGGGAGAAGAAGCCGACGATGACCAGGCCCAACAGGCCGTGTGGGAGGAGTTGTTCGGTCATCAGGCCGTAGGAGTCGGAGCCGTCCGGCTTCTGGGACTCCACCAGCAGCGGCGACATCCACATGGGGTAGAAGAGGACCAGGGGCCAGACCAGCCAGAGAGCCGCCGACAGCCGCGCCGAGCGCTCGGCCTCGCGGGGGCTGGAGGTGGCCATGTAGCGCTGTGCCTGGTTGAGCATGCCGCCGTTGTACTCGAAGAGCTTGATGAAGAGGAAGGCCAGCAGGAACACCGCGCCGTAGTCGGCGACCAGCGGCTTCTCGTGACCCTGCAGCGCGGGCTGGTCCCAGGCGTCGATGAATCCGATGTTCCTGTCACCGAGTTCCATGACCACGGCGACGAACATGGCGACACCGGCGAGGAGTTGGATGACGAACTGGCCGAGTTCGGTCAGCGCGTCCGCCCACAGGCCGCCGATCGTGCAGTAGACCGCCGTGATGGTGCCGGTGATGAGGATGCCCTGGTTGAGGGAGATGCCCGTGAAGACGGACAGCAGGGTCGCGATCGCGGCCCACTTCGCGCCGACGTCGACGATCTTCAGCAGCATGCCGGACCAGGCCAGGGCCTGCTGGGTCTTGAGGTCGTAACGGTTCTTCAGGTACTCCAGCGGCGAGGCGACATGGAGTCGCGAACGCAGCCGGTTGATGCGCGGGGCGAACAGCTTCGAGCCGATGGCGATGCCGAGCGCGATGGGGAAGGACCAGGTCACGAAGGACGTCACGCCGTAGGTGTAGGCGATGCCCGCGTACCCGGTGAACATCACCGCGCTGTAGCCCGACATGTGGTGGGAGATGCCGGAGAGCCACCAGGGCATCTTGCCGCCGGCCGTGAAGAAGTCGCTGACGTTGTCCACCCGCTTGTGCGACCAGACGCCGATTGCGACCATCACGCCGAAGTAGCCGATGAGCACGGCCCAGTCGAGACTGTTCATGTGCCCCCTTCCAGGGTCCGTGGCCAGGGTCAGGCATGTGAACTCTGGGTTCGGTGACATGCCCGCGGCAAGCAAGCGGATGGTCAAGAGCACGTAAAATTGTTCTGAGAGCTGTTCCTGGTTTACGTATATGAACTCCAGGTTGGCCGAAAAGGGTCAGGTCAGCGCATCAGCTCCCCCGCGTTGACCAGCAGCGACTGCCCCGTGATCGCCCGCGACCGGTCCGAGGCCAGAAACACCGCCGCGTCCGCCACGTCCGCGTCCGAGGCGAGCTCGGGCAACGCCATCCGGCCACTCAGCCGCTCCAGCACCTCCGCCTCCGGCACGCCCTCCGTCTGCGCCGTGAACTGGACGTACGCCCGCACCGGCGGACCCCACATCCAGCCCGGCAGCACCGTGTTGACCCGGATGCGGTACGGCCCGAGCTCCCGCGCCAGCGAGTACATCACGCTGGTCAGCGCCCCCTTCGACGCCGCGTACGCCGCCTGCCGCACCTGCGACGGAGCCGCCACCGCCGACTGCGTACCGATGAACACCACCGACCCCCCGCCCGCCTTCAGCCCCGGCAGGCAGGCCCGCGTCATCCGCAGCGTCCCCAGCAGGTTCACGTCGATGACGGACTGCCAGGTCGTGAAGTCGGCGTCCTCCAGGCCGCCGAAGTGGCTGTCCCAGGCCGCCACATGGACCACCGCGTCGATCCGCCCGAACCGCTCCCGTGCCAGCTCCGCCAGCGCCCCGCACTGCCCCTCGTCGGTGACGTCGGTCGCCCGGTACGCCGTGTGCGCCCCGTCCGGATCGATTTCGGCCGCGCTCTTGGCGAGGTTCGCCTCGGTCCGCGCCCCCAGCACCGCGTTCCCGCCGTCCCGCACGACGGCCGCCGCGACCTGACGGCCGAGCCCGGCCCCGACTCCCGACACGACGACGGTCTTGCCTGCGAGCAGTGACATGGGGTCCTCCCCGGCTCTGGCGCATTATCTGACGGAGCGTCAGAGTATGGGCGACCGCAGGAGGACGGAAGGGACGACGGAAGGGGAGTGCCCATGTCCGAGGACACCCGCAGCGAGACGTACGCCGACCTGGCCGCCGTAGGGCCGTACGGCGTCCGCCCCGGCCACGCGCTGATCACCATGGTCGAACCGCACCCGGGCCACGAGTACGCCTACAACCGCTGGTACGAGGACGACCACTACTACGCCGGTGCGATGGCCATGCCCTGGATGTACGCCGGCCGCCGCTGGGTGGCGACCCGCGACCTCCAACTGCTGCGCCGCCCCGAGAAGTCGACGATCGCCGAGCCGGTCACCGCCGGCTGCTACCTCTCCACGTACTGGATCACCGACGGCCGCTACGACGACCACATGCGCTGGACCGTCGCCATCAACAAGCGACTCAACCGCGACGGCCGCGTCTACCGGGACCGTACGCACGTCTTCACGGCGTTCCAGGACCACGAGTCGACGGTGTACCGGGACGGAGCGGCGGGCCCGAGGGACTTCCACGCCCTCGACCACCCCTACGCCGGCCTGGTCCTCCAGGTCGTCGACGCCGAGTCCGCCGAGCAGCGGGCGGAACTGCTGGAATGGCTGGTCTCCCGGCACCTCCCGAAGCGGGTGGGAGGCTCCCCCTCGGCCCTGGTGACCGTCTTCCGGCCGACCCCGCTGCCCGGCGACCGCATGACGTACGTCAAGCAGGTCGAGGGCGTCGACACCCGCCTGACCCTGCTGTGGTTCCTGGAGACGGACCCGAGGGAGTGCTGGGAGGCGTACTTCGGAGGGCTGGAGGAGGCGGTGGGGGAGTCGGGTCTGGGGAGGGTGGAGCTGCTGGCGCCGTTCGTCCCGACAGTGCCGGGGACGGACAAGTACGTGGACCAGCTGCGCTGACCTCAAGGTTCAGCTTTTACCCGACCGAGACGGGTGGTGGGTGGGCGCAGGTCCGGGGGTCTGGGGGCGGAGCCCCCAGGGACGCCAACCCCACCCACGGTCACTTCAACTCATCGGGGCAAGGAGTCCCCCGCGGCACCGTGTAAGGCGCGGCAAGTCGATACGTCCCCGCCTGCGGAGCAACAAGCATCGTCCACTTGTCGCCCTCCGCGTCCTCCTCCGTCTCCATCAGGCAGCCGTTGACGTTGTCGTACGTCTTCGGCGTCCCGTCGGCCCGGTCCTTGGAGGCGTCCGTCTCCTGCGGCGGCTTCAGCTTGTTGCCCTCGGCGTCGACGATGCTCAGCCACGGCGAATACGGGATCCGGATGAGAATCCGCCCCGCCTTCTTCACCTGCATGGTCATCTCACCCTGCGCGGCCCGCTCGACAACGGCGTTCGGCTCGGCCAGCGGCGCCGGGTCGGTCACCCGGAACAGCTGCCAGTTGGCGTCGCCCCAGATCTGCTTCAGATACGGCATGCCCCGCTGCACCAGCTGCCGCTCACGCTCGCCTCCGTCGCCGTCCGGCGTGTCCTTCGGCAGGACCACGAAGTGCACGGCCCAGCGCCCCAGCCATTCGTGGTAGTTCGCCGAGTTGAGGGTGTCGTCGTAGAAGAGCGGGTTGCGTTCCATGTCGGCCTGGCGGTTCCAGCCACGGGCCAGGTTGACGTACGGGGCGAGCGCAGAGGCCTCGCGGTGGGAGGCGGCCGGTACGACCTCCACCCGGCCCTTCTCGGCGCCGACCTCCTGGAGCTCGTTCACGAGCGGCGCCAGCTCACGCGCCCAGGACGCCGTCGGGGTCGTATGGACGACGTCGTCGACCGACTTGAAGCCGATCCACGTGGTGAAGCCGGCGAAGGCCACCACGATCGCGTACCACTTGCGGGTGCGCGGCACCGCGAACGGCATCGCGGCCACCAGGGCCACCCCCGCGAACAGCATCGCGAGGCGCGAGATGTTGGAGCCGATCTGCGAGCTGACCAGCCACACCAGGACGATCGAGAGGGCGTACACCCCGGCGGTGAGCCGGACCGTCTTCCACTCGCGCGGGACGAGGAAGAGCACGAAGAGGGCGTACAGCAGCGGCAGGATCACCGAGCCGATCTTCATCGGCTGGGTGCCGGCGAAGGGGAACAGCCAGGCGGACACCGCCACGACCGCCGAGGGCGCCAGGCCCAGCGCCCAGGCGCCCGGCCGGCGCTTCTGCAGGAACAGCGCCGCCGCCACGAGCCCCACGAACAGGCCCGCCACCGGCGACGACATGGTCGCGAGCGCGGCCAGCGGAGCCGCGCACAGGGCCTTCGCCCAGCGTTTGTAGCGCCAGCGGTACGGCCAGCAGAACACGACGGCGACCGCGCCCAGCGCGAACATCGTGCCGAGCCCGAACGTCACCCGCCCCGACGCCGCGTTGCACAGGAACGCGAACACGCCCGCGAGCGAGGCCCACAGCGGGTTCTTCACCGAGCGGCTGCGGATGAGGACCATCGTCAGCAGTCCGGCCGAGATCGTCCCCGCGATCATCATGGTCGTACGGACACCGAGGACCGACATCAGATACGGCGACACCACGCTGTACGACACCGGGTGCATCCCGCCGTACCAGGCCAGGTTGTACGCCGAGTCCGGATGCCGGCCGACGAACTCGGCCCACGCGTCCTGCGCCGCGAGGTCGCCGCCACTGTTGGCGAATGTGAAGAACCAGACGACGTGCAGTGTGCCGGAGAGGGCGGTGACGGAAAGGGCGGGGTGGCGCAGGAGGCGCTCGCGGAGGGCGAGGAAGGCGGTTCTGAACCGGGAACCGAAACGGGACCCGAACCCGGACCCGAACCCGGACCCGGACCCGGATCCGGCCGAGGGGGGTCCGACCGTGGAGGGTCTACGGCCGTGCTCGTGATCCTCCGTGTCCGGTGCGGGCTCGCGTATTCGCGGGCCGGCTCCCGGGCCCGGTTCGGTGTCGTCGGTGCGTGTCGGCTCTGCTGTGGCCACCTGAAGGCACTCCCCGTGGTGTCCCGTCTTCTGTTCTCGGCCGCGTCCCGTGAGCGACCTGCCCCGATTCGTGACGCTAGCACGCACACCGCCGACCGGAACCCGGGCGGGCTCCGGTCGGCGGCGTATGCGGCGCACTTATGGGACCGGATCAGCCGAGACGCGTCAGCTTGTCCGTGTAGGCCGGCTCGACGAGGTCCCGTTGCAGGGCGACCGGGACCTTGACCGCGCCGTTGGACCCGTCACCGACGGTGAGCGTGCCGACCTTGGTGCCGGCCTTCGCGGTGTGGGGCAGGTCGTCGGCGTCGAAGGACAGCTGCACCTTGAACCCGGCCCAGCCGACCGCGGTGACGTCCTTGGTGAGGACGACCGGCGTCTGCCCGCCGAGCCCGTCGTCCACGTACCCGACCACGTCGCCCTTCTTCAGGATCTTCGCCGAGACCATCTCGTCCTGGGCGGCCAGCATCGCGGTCTTGCTGACGTCGTTGACGGTCTCGATGATCGGCGACTTGTGCTGGCCGAGGATCGCACCCACCAGGGTGACGGTCTCGCCGCCGACCTCCTTGCGGGCCGCGAAGAGGAGATTGCCGCCGGCCTTGGTGGTGGTGCCCGTCTTGATGCCGATGGCACCGTTGTAGGGGACGAGATAGTTGTAGTTGTACCACTTCTGCCCGGACGGATCGATCCACTGGCCCATGGACGTGATCTCCATCAGGGCGGGCATCTTCACCAGCTCGTTGCCGAGCTTCACCTGGTCCTCGGCGGTGGAGACGGTGGTCTCCTTCAGGCCGGAGGCGTCGGTGTACGTGGTGTTCTTCATGCCGAGGTCCTTGGCGGCATCGTTCATCTTCTTGATGAAGTCCGCCTCGTTGCCCGCGTCCCAACGGGCCAGCAGACGCGCGATGTTGTTCGCGGACGGGATCATGATGGCCGCGATGGCCTGCCGCAGGGTGAGCTTGTCGCCCGCCTTGACGGTGTTGAGGGTGGACTCGCCGTCCTTGTTGTAGCCGCCCTCCTTCTCGGCGGTGGCGTCGACGGGGATGTCCGGCCCCTCCGCGCCCGACTTCAGCGGGTGGTCCTTCAGCACGATGTACGCCGTCATGGCCTTGGCGACGGACCCGATGGCGACCGGCGTCTGCTTGCCGAAGTCGCCCATCGTGCCGATGCCGTTGACGTCCATCCAGCCCTGGCCCTCGCTCGGCCAGGGCAGGCTCGCCCTGCTGCCCTCGAAGGTGTACGACTCGTCGGCGGTCAGCGTCAGTTCGGGGCTCGGCAGCGGTCGTACGGCCTGCACGATCGCAAACACGACCGCCAGCAGCAGCACCAGCGGGGTCCAGATCTTGACCCGCCGCACGATCGTGCGGACCGGGGTCTCCGGAGGCGGCGGCGTGTTCGTCAGCTCCGCCAGCAGATCCAACGGCGGCCTCGGCGGCAACGGCTGCTGAGTCGTCCGCTCCGGACCCACCTGGGGGACGGAGGACGTGGCGTCGGCGGGCGGCTTGGCCTTCGGCTCCTGCGTCACCTGCGGCAGCGCGCTGGTGGCATCGGGCGCCTTCGGCGCCGGCCTGCGCGTCGCCGGATCCTCCAGCGGCTTCAGCGCCACGAACTTGCTGGTCCGCTCGGCGGGCGACTCGGCCTTGTCCCCGGCCGGTTTCGCGGCATCGCCGAGCTTCAGCGTGGTCGTCGGCTGATCCACGGCGGGCGCGGAGGGCCGTACGGCCTTGAAGACGGCGGTGGGCTGGTCTACGGGGGGCTTGGCGTCGCCCTTCTTCGGGGTATCGGTGCCGCTGTCGGGGGCCGCGTCCGAGGCCGGACCGTCGGCGTCGTCGCCCGCACCCGTGTCGGAGGTCTGGTCGTCGTCGGCGTTCGCTTCCGCGTCGGCCTCGTCCTGCGCAGGCTCCCGCGCGGTGTCCTCGGCGTCCCCGGCCTCCGCCGTCTCGTCCGCCGATGCCACCCACGCCGCCACGGCGTCACGCAGCCGGACGTCACCCGTCGCACCGACCTCGTCGCCCGCACCGGAAGCGCCGTCCTCGTCCTCAGCGGCGGCACCCTCCGCGTCCTGCCCGGCCTCTTCGGCGTCGGTGCCGCCGGCCTGCGGCTCGAGGGCGTCCTTGGCGGGCCCTTCGGCCGTCCCGGCCTCGGTGGTGTCCTGCGCGGCTTCGTCTGCCCCGGGCTTCGCGG
>NZ_JBWLKM010000047.1:45521-71730 GCF_059026085.1 Streptomyces sp. a15
TGCGCGGCTTCGTCTGCCCCGGGCTTCGCGGCGTCAGCCTCCGCCTCGGTGGTGTCCTGAGCGGCCTCGTCGGCCTCCGGCTTCCCGCCGTCAGCCTGCGGCTCCGTGGCGGCCTGCCCGGCCTGCCCGGCCTCTTCGGTGTCGGAGCTGCCGGCCTGCGGCTCCACGGCGTCCTTGGCGGGCCCTTCGGCCGTCCCGGCTTTGGTGGTGTCCTGAGCGGGCTCGTCGGCCTTCGGCTTCCCGCCGTCAGCCTGCGGCTCTGTGGTGTCCTGTGCGGCCTGCCCGGCCTCTTCGGCGTCGCCGCTGTCGGCCTGCGGCTCCACGGCGTCCTTGGCGGGCCTTTCGGCCGTCCCGGTCTCGGTGGTGTCCTGCGCGGCTTCGTCTGCCCCGGGCTTCGCGGCGTCAGCCTCCGCCTCGGTGGTGTCCTGAGCGGCCTCGTCGGCCTCGTCGGCCTCGTCGGCCTCGTCGGCCTCTTCGGCGTCGGAGCTGCCGGCCTGCGGCCCCACGGCCCCCTTGGCGGGCCTTTCGGCCGTCCCGGCCTCCGTGGCGTCCTGCGCGGCCTCTTCGGCCCCCGGTGCCCCGGCGTGAGCCTCCGGCTGCGCGGCGTCCGGAGCAGCCTCCTCGGCCTTCTCCGCGTCCGCGGTGAGTTCCCGTACCGAGAACACCCTCGTCGCCGTGTCGACGCCGCCACGGGCCGTGGAGGCGGCGCCGGAGGACTCCCGGGCCACCGCGAGGCGCGGGTCGCGCTTCTCGGTGGGGTCGGGGGACTCCGTCCTGGCCTCGGGAACCGGGCCCGCGCTCCCCGACGTCGGTTCTGCCGACGACTCGCGCTGCTTCGACCTGTCGGGGGACTCGCCCGCCACCGATGCCTCCTCCATGCGCCGGACACCACCCGTGTCCGTGCGCCTATCGAACCGTGAACCGCCGCCCGGAACACCGCTGTCCCGCAGTGTCCGAACCATGTACCAGTGTCCTGTGTGTGGGCTTGCCCGGGACGGTAGACGAGAACGACATACCTACCGGTTCCCTTACAAACAGGTCACGCACCCTCGACAGACCATTGTGAGAGGGGTCACCCTGTCATTCATCCACGCGGGGAGGCATGGATGGGCATGAGCCGCAGAACACTTCCGGAGGAGCTTCTGCTACTGGCGCTGGACCCGGCCACGGGTACCACCGCACAGCCGCAGTCGCTCGACCTTGGTCTGGCCGGAGCGCAGCTAGTGGAGCTGGCGCTGGCCGGACGGATAGCCCCAGACGGGGATCGTATCGCCGTGGTGTCCCCACGGCCGACTGGAGATCCGACTTTGGACTGCGCGTTGGAGTTGCTGCGAAGGCGTGGCGCTCCGGTACGTGCTATCCACTGGATTGGCGGGCCGCGTCTCGGGCTGCGCCAGACCTACCTCTCGCATCTGGAGCGGTGCGGCATGGTGCATGCCGTGGCGGGCCAGATGTGCGGAGTGCTGCCGACGACTCGCTACCAGGCGAGTCAGACCGAGATCAGCCGGGAGATCAGAGCCCGACTGGACTCCGCGATCCGCACCGGCGTACCACCGGACCCGCGGACCGCGGCTCTCGCCGCACTGGCGCACGCGGTCGGCCTCGGCAAGCACCTGTATCCGGGGAACGAGGGACGCTCGTCCCGATCCCGGCTGCGGGACCTGATCAGGCACGACCCCATGGGTGGCCTCGTGGCGCACGCCGTGATGGACGTCCAGAACGGCGCGGCTGCCCAGCCGCGTCGCAGCCCGGCACCGGCCGGCCGCCAGGCCGCCCCCGGAGCCAGGCCCGCACCGGAACCCGCCCGCGGCGTTCCGATGCAACCGCGCCGAGGATCGATGGCGCGCGTCGTGGCCCACTGAGCGCGGTTCCACGACACCAGGGCACCAAGGGCACCAGGGCACCACACAGCATGACCCGCACCACCGAGCGCCGCACCGCAGTCCCCAAGACCGGTACGGGAGCCGCTGGGTCCGCGCATATCCACCGTTTCCCAGCGGTAGTACGCGCCTTGGTGGCAGTCTGCTCAACAGCAGATACGCAAAGTGGCAAGTATGAGGCACGCAGCCGGAGGTGCACGTCCCGTGGCGTCCAATGTCAATCCCACCGTCAGGCGGCGCCGACTGGGCCAGGAGCTGCGCAGGCTCCGCGAGCTCAAGGGCATGACGGCCGAGGAAGTCGCCGAGCGACTGCTGGTCTCGCAGTCGAAGATCAGCCGGCTGGAGAACGGCCGGCGCAGCATCAGCCAGCGCGACGTCCGCGATCTGTGCGGGGTGTACGAGGTCGAGGACCAGCGCATCGTCGAGTCGCTGATGCAGATGGCCAAGGACTCGCGGCAGCAGGGCTGGTGGCATGCCTTCGGGGACATCCCGTACAGCGTGTACATCGGCCTGGAGACCGACGCCGAGTCGCTGCGCGTCTACGAACCCCAGATCATCACCGGGCTGTTGCAGACCCGCGCCTATGCCGAGGCCATCATCAGGGGCGGCTCGCCCGAGACCTCGGACACCGAGATCGACAAGCGCGCGCAGGTCCGGCTGCGCCGGCAGGATCGTATCGCTGCCGAAAAGGACCCGCTCAGGTTGTGGGTGGTGCTGGACGAGGCGTCGCTGCGCCGGGTCGTGGGGAGCCGGCAGGTGATGCGCGAACAGCTGGAGTACCTGGGCGAGATGTCCCATCGTCCGCACATCACCGTGCAGGTGCTGCCGTTCGAGGTGGGGGCGCATCCCGGCATCAACGGCCAGTACTCCATCCTGGAGTTCGCCGACGCGGCCGACTCGAGCGTGGTGTACATCGAGGGCGTCACCAGCGACCTCTACCTGGAGAAGGCGCACGACGTGCAGAAGTACACGGTGATGTACGAGCACCTGCGGGCGCAGGCGCTGAACGTGGACCAGTCGCGTCAGCTCATCGAGGACGTGGCGAAGGAGTACGCCCGCGAGTCCGTCCACTGAGCCTTCCGGTGAACCCTTTTGGCAGGAAGCGCCGGATCTTACACCGCGGCCCGGGCTGCTGGAGGAGTCACGTGGAATATGCCATCCGGAAGAGTGAACGGCTGCTCCGAAAGGGGAAGTCGGCGAGTAGCGTCGATCACGCCAACGATCAATAGAGGTTGGCGGAAACCGAACTGCGCTACTGCCTAACGGAGCAAACATGGCAATTCGCCTGGGTGCCACGGAAACGTGGCTGACGTCCTCGTACACGAACAACAACGGTGCCTGCGTGATGGTCAGGTCGACCAAGGAGGCGTCGCTGGACGTGGGGGACACCAAGGTCGGCCCCGACGGAATCAAGGTGAGGTTCCCCGCGGACGCGTGGAACGCGTTCGTGGCCTCGGTCAAGGCGTAGGGAGAGGGTCTTTCTGATCCTCATCCCCAGCCGAGCGCACCACCGACAACTGCACAAGCACCACTGTAAGAGCCCTCTCGACCAGCTCGCCGTCCTTGCCGAGGGGGCTCGGCTTGTGCCCGGAAGCGGGCCGGCCCGACGCGGAGTTCAGCGCACCGGGAACGCCACGTCGCACACCGGGTCCTCGGCGCCCGCCGCGTCCCAGTCGGCGAAGTAGATCTCCCGGCACGGTCCGTCGTACTCCAGACCCTCCCGCTTCAGCCACGCCTCCACCGCCTCGAACGCGGCCAGGATCTGCGGATGCGCCACCTGCGCCTTGGAGATCCGCGTGTAGGCGAGCCGCCGGGCCGGCTCCACCCGGACCCCGGCCTCCCATCGCCGCCCCTGCCCGGCCGCCCAGGCCCGCGCCGCCGCCTCGTCGGCGACCGGCACGCAGGACTCGGCCGGGCCGTCGCTCTCCATCGACACCTCGGAGTGGTAGACGACGAACGGCGCCGCCGTCACACCCCCGCACTCCCGGGCCGCCGCCTCCAGGCGGCCCAGCGACGCGCCGATCCAGGCCGGCAGCTCGTCCGCCAGCGTGTGCCGGGTCTCGGTGATCACCACCTGCGCCGGTACGTCCACCGTCTCGACCTCGAACTTCCCGTACAACTCGGAGCTCCTCCCCGACAGTCGTCCACGGAGGTACTCGACGAGCGTCCGCTGCCCGGCCACCCGCGCCTCTACGTCCTCCCAGTACGCGGCGAGCCGGTCGGCGCCCTCGGTTCCCGCCGCCTCGACCACCTCGGCGATCCGCGCGAGCGGCATGTCGAGTTGGCGCAGCATGGCCACGAGCCGGGCGCGTTCGACCTGGCCCGCGCGGTAGTAGCGGTAGCCGCTGACCTCGTCGACGTGTGCCGGTGCCAGCAGTCCGAGCCGGTCGTACAGCCGCAGGGCCTTGGCCGACAGCCGGGCCCGCGCGGCGAACGCGCCGATGGTGAGCAGTCCTTCGTCCACCACGTCATCCTCCGTCACCGGGCGGCTCTTCCGCCCGGTGACGAGGACGCTCGACCCTGCCCCAGGGGCAAGGTCAACCAGGCCCCGGGGAAGCCCTGGGTAAGGAGGTCAGCCGGCCAGCTGTGCCTCGATGGCCGCCACGACCTCGGGCGCCTCCGGCTCGGTCTGCGGGGAGAAGCGGGCGACGACCTTGCCGTCGCGGCCGACGAGGAACTTCTCGAAGTTCCAGCGGATGTCCCCGCTGTGTCCCTCGGCGTCGGCGAAGCCGGTCAGGCGGTCGTACAGCGGGTGCCGGTCCTCCCCGTTGACCTCGACCTTCTCGGTCATCGGGAAGCTCACGCCGTAGGTCGCCGAGCAGAACTCGGCGATCTCCTCGGCGCTGCCGGGCTCCTGTCCGAGGAACTGGTTGCAGGGCACGCCGAGCACGGTGAGGCCGCGCTCCGCGTACTGCTCGTGGAGCCGCTCCAGGCCGGTGTACTGCGGGGTCAGCCCGCACTTGGAGGCCACGTTCACCACGAGCACGGCCCGGCCGGCGTACTGGGCGAGGTCCGCGGAGCCGCCCTGGAGGGCACCGATCTCGACGTCGAGGGGGGAAACGCCATTGCTGTCCACAGTCGTCATGAGCGGATGCTAGCCCGGCCGGGTGACGGCCCGGCCACCGGTGCGGAAGGAACCGTTCGGGCCGCCGCCCTCGTGCCCGCACAGGGGTGTGGGCATGGGGAGGACCCGGGGTCCCGAGGACAAGGTCGCGTTACGGCACCTGGGCGCGCGGCGCCTGAGCCTGCGGGCGGTACGGCTGCTGATCGGTGCGGGACTCGTCCTGCTGTCCTGGCCGTTGGCGACGCCGCTGGTCGACGAGTACCGGTCGCAGGAGGCGTACCGGAGTGCTTCCGCGTGCCCGGCCGGAGAGGTCCGTACGGCCTCGGGCGCGGACTGTCTGGTGCCCGGCACCGGCACGGTCACGGACAAGGAGACCGAGGAGTCCTGCAGCACGGACAGCTACGGCGTGGAGAGCTGCGCCACGCACTACCGCCTGCGTACGGACATGCGGGTCCACGGCGACGCGCGGACCGAGTGGATCCACGTGGGGCGGGACACGTACCGGCAGGTCGAGCGCGGCGACCGGGCGGAGCTGCTCCTCTGGCGGGACATCGTCGTGCGGATCACCGTCGGCGACCACACCGAGCAACTCGACCCGGCTTTCGGCTACCGGGCTCTGTTCGGGGAGTGGGGGAAGCTGTGGTCCCTGCTGGGCGCCTGGCTCGCCCCCGGCGTCGCCCTGCTCGTGGTGTTCGGCCGTCGGGAACTGCTCGGCGTGTCCTCCCCGGTCATTGTCCTGATGTATCTCTTGCTGGGCTTCCTGGCCGTCGCTGTGGTCGAGGCCGAGCTGTTCGGGCCGGGCGAGGGGTGGAAGATCCTGCTGGTGGTGGGGTTCGCCACGCTGCCAGTCGGCGTCATCGTGGCCTGCGTGAGAGAAGAGCTCCGCGAGACTGCGTAGGGCGTTTCGCACCCGATCCATACCAATCCATTGCGACCGCCACCCTTGACAGTCTGCGTACTGTTTCGCGACTTTTGATCCTTGGGGCAGGACGCGGCAACGCGTCATGGGGGAACACAGGGGAATACAGGGGGGCGGTCGCCCGTGCGAGCCACGAGCAAGGCCGAGGCGGACATCACGATCCACAGATCCGAGGAGCTGAGCACCGAGCTCCGCGGAGCCTGGCACCGGGCGATGGACGAGTCGCCCGAGTACGCGAACCCGTTCCTGGCACCGGAGTTCGCCGCCGGGGTCGGCCTGCACCGCGGCGGGGCGGCCCGGGTGGCCGTGCTGCACGAGCACGGGGAGCCGGTCGGCTTCCTCCCGTACGAGCGGGGCGCCTTCGGTGTCGGCCGGGCCATCGGTCTCGGTCTCTCCGACTGCCAGGCCCTCGTGCACCGCCCCGGTGTCACCTGGGACGCCCAGGAACTGCTGCGGGCCTGCGGGCTGTCCGTCCTCGAGTTCGACCACCTCGTCGAGGAGCAGAAGCCCTTCGGCGACTACGTGACGGGCACGTTCGCCTCGCCGGTCGTCGACCTCGAGGACAGCGGCGACAGCGACTACCCGCAGTGGCTGCGGGCCGCGTACCCGGGGCTGGCCAAGACGACGCTGAAGAAGGAACGCCGGCTGACCCGCAACGTGGGCGAGATGCGGTTCGTCCACGACGAGCGCGACCCGCGGATGCTGCGCCGGCTCATGGAGTGGAAGTCCGCCCAGTACCGCCGGACGGGCCGGATGGACCGGTTCGCGCGCCCGTGGATCGTCAACCTGGTGGAGCACCTCTTCCGCGTCCGCGAGGAGCACTTCACCGGCGTGCTGTCCGTGGTGTACGCGGGGGACCGGCCGGTGGCCGCGCACTTCGGGCCGCGCTCGCGCACCGTCTTCGCGGCCTGGTTCACCGCGTACGACCCCGACTTCCACTACTACTCGCCCGGCCTGATCATGCACCTGCGGATGGCCGAGGCGGCCGGACGCGACGGCGTGCGGCTCATGGACATGGGGCGCGGCGACAAGGAGTACAAGGACTGGCTCAAGACCCGTGAACTGCGCGTGGGCGAGGGGTTCGCGACCCGTCCGCACCCGGTCGCGGCGGCCCACCGGCTGTGGCGCAGACCGGTGCGCGGCCTGCGCAACACGGTCCTGGCCCATCCCACGCTGCGGGAGCCGGCCGACCGGCTCCTGAAGACGGTCGGCGGGCTGCGTACGTCGGCCGGCCCGGCGGCGGGCAGAGCGGCTCCGCGCGCGCACTGAGCGGACCGCTCCGCCTTTCCCTTCGCTCCGCGACTCCTCACAGACTCTTCTGTGGCTCCTTCTGTGGCTCTTCTGTGGCTCTTCGACGGCTCTTCAGGAAGAGGTGACGATGCCGTACGGATCGCGGCTCGCTGCGACGATGACACGGCGACTCGGACGCGAATGCGTCTACACGCCCTCGGCGCGGCTGGCCCTGTATCTGGCGCTGCGGCGCTGGTGCCGGCCCGGCGGCCGGGTGCTGATGTCGCCGGTGAACGACGACGTGATCCTCTTCGTCGTCCTGGCGGCCGGACTGCGCCCGGTACAGGCCCCGGTGTCGGCCTGGGACGGCAACATCGACCCGGCCGCCGTACCGGAGGCCACGTGGCGGAACGTGGACGCGGTGCTGACCACGAACCTGTACGGGGTACCCGACCGGGTCGGTGAACTGCGCCTGCGCTGCGACGAGTTGGGCATTCCGCTGATCGAGGACGCGGCCCACGCGATCGGCACGCACGTCGACGGACAGCCGATCGGCACGTTCGGCAGGGCGGCGGCCTTCAGCCTCTCCAAGCACGTGGCGGCGATGGCGGGCGGCTTCCTCGCCGTGGAGGACGTCCGCACCCGGCGCGAGCTGGAGCTCCTGCGGGACGACCTGCTCGAACCGACCCGTCTGCGCGCCGACCTGGCCGCGACCCTGCGCCCCCTGGCCCGCTCGGCCGTCCGCACCCTCCGCCTGGTCCGCCCCGCCTGGCGGACGATGCAGCGCCTCGGCCTCCTCGAACGCGACGACTTCCGCATGGCCCTGCACGCCCCGCGCCTGACCGCCTCCGCACTCCGGGCGCCGAACCTGACCGCGTACGAGCCATGGGTCCGCGTCGACCTGCACGACTTCCGCACCCGTCACGGGGCCCTGGTCCGAGGCCAGTTGGCCCTGCGCATGGCCCGGCTCGACACCGACCTCGCCCATCGCAGGGCCGGCGTCACCTTCCTCTCGGGCACGCCCTGGGCCTCCCCGGCCCTGCGCGACCGGGCCGCCCACAACGGCCCGTTCCCCCTCTTCCGTGCGCCGCTCCTGGTCGACGACCGGGACGCCCTCGTGGAGCGCCTCGTGAACCACGGCATCGTCTGCGGCTACATCTACGATCCTCCGCTCGACGACTACGCCGGCGCGGAGTTCGTGGAGCCGTCCCCCGACCCGGCTCCCGCCCGCTGGTTCGCCTCCCACGTCCTCCCGGCGGACCCTCTCCTCGCGCACCGGATCACCAGCGCCCTCACCAGGGAACGGGCCACGACGGCCCGCCCGCCGACCCCGGCCCCGGTCTCCGACACGAGGAGGCCGCCGACGCCGCTGGGGCAGTGAGCCCGCGTTCATCGGGACGGCGAGGGCGGTCAGGAACTGGACTGTTCAACTGGACTGTTCAACTGGACTGTTTCCCGCCGGTTACGATATCCGGATGGTGTAATTCCGGGCAACCATCGTTCATTACCGGTTGTCTTGCCGTTAATGAACAGTGAACCTGTGCCCGACGTCACGGTTGTCGTCGGCGCGTATGAAGCCATGCCCTATTTAGTCCGCTGTCTGGAATCGGTCGAGTCACAGACACTGGGATCCGGCCGAATCGAGATCGTGGCCGTCGACGACGGGTCGAGCGACGGCACCGGTGAATACCTGGAGAAATTCGCCGCCGTGTCGATGGTGCCCACCCGGGTGATACGGCAGGCCAATTCCGGTGGTCCCAGTGGCCCGCGCAATGTCGGCCTGGAGTCGGCCCGCGGCCGCTATGTCTTCTTTCTCGACGCCGACGACTATCTGGGGCACGAAGCCCTGGAGCGGATGGTCGCGATGGCCGACCGTGCCGGCACGGATGTGGTGCTCGGCAAGATGGAGGGGGTCGGCCGGGGCGTCGCGAGGTCGATGTTCGGCCGCACGCGGGAGCGTGCCGACGTCTACACCTCCGGCGTCATCTTCACGCTGAGCGCCCAGAAGCTGTTCCGGCGCGAACTGCTCCTGCGCCTTGGCCTCAGATTCGACGAGGACCTCACCACCGGCGAGGACGCCCTCTTCACCATGGAGGCGTATCTCAGCGGCAACGGCGTGTCCGTCGTCGCCGACTACGTCTGCTACTACCTGGTCCGCCGCGACGACGGAAAACACGCGACCCAAAGAGGCGACTACACGGCGCGCTTCGCGGCGATCCACGCGCTGATGGACCTGATCGCGCGACTCGTGCCGCCGGGTGCCGAACGCGATCAGCTGATGGTCCGGCCCTTCACGATCGGACTGCTGCAGCAATTCAGGGTCGGCCTGCTGAAAGAGCCGGAAAACGAGCAGCGGCACAAAATGGAACTCGCCGCTCCGATGATGACGGCGTACTGGACCAAGGGCATAGGCGACCGGATAAAGGTCGGGGAGCGGCTGATCCTCACCTGCGTTGCCATGGGCGCACTGGATCCCTTGAAGAACGTACTGGAATTCGTCCGCGCCAGGACGGTGCCGGAAGCGGTCCATCACGGCCGCGCCGGCCGCCTGCACCTCGCCTATCCGCATTTCCGCGACCGGCGCACGGGCATTCCCGACGAGGCGTACGAGGTCACCGTGCCGGACTGGTCCGGCAGCCGGCGCGTCCTGCCGTCGTCGAAGCTCCCGCAGCCGGCCGCCCGGCGGGCGGTGCGGAAGGTCCGCAGACATTTGCGGAGCCTGCGCACCCGTGGATAGGGCCGAGCGGAGCGGGACGCCACCGGCGCTAGGCAACTCCGTCGCGCCGTGGCACGATTTTGCGGGTGACCAGCAGACCCGACGCGACGCAGCACCTGCGCGACCTCGCGCGGCTGCGTCGCGTCCGCGACCGGATCGACCGGGAGTACGCGCAGCCGCTGGACGTCGAGGCGCTCGCACGGGGCGCGCACATGTCGGCCGGGCACCTCAGCCGCGAGTTCCGGCGTGCCTACGGAGAATCGCCGTACGGCTATCTCATGACCCGGCGCATCGAGCGCGCGATGGCGCTCCTGCGGCGTGGCGACCTCAACGTCACCGAGGTCTGCTTCGAGGTCGGCTGCTCCTCGCTGGGCACCTTCAGCACCCGCTTCACCGAGCTGGTCGGGATGCCGCCCAGCGTCTACCGCCGCGAGGCGGCGCGCGCGACGGCGGGCATGCCGTCCTGCGTGGCGAAACAAGTGACCAGGCCGATCAGGAATCGAGAAGCGCCGACCGCGAGCCCCGCCTAGCGTGACAGCCATGGACATCACCATTCATGCGAGCTCCCTCCCGCACGACGACCCGGAGGCCGCCCTGGCCTTCTACCGCGACGCCCTCGGCTTCGAGGTCCGCAGCGACGTCGGACAGGGCACGATGCGCTGGATCACGGTCGGCCCCGTCGGCCGGCCCGACACGTCCATCCTCCTGGCACCGCCGGCCGCCGACCCCGGCATCACCGACGACGAGCGCCGCACCATCGCCGAGATGATGGCCAAGGGCACCTACGGCTGGATCCTGCTGGCCACCCGGGACCTCGACGGCACCTTCGAGCGGGTGCAGGCCGCCGACAGCGCCGAGGTCGTCCAGGAGCCCACCAAGCAGCCGTACGGCATCCGCGACTGCGCCTTCCGCGATCCCGCCGGCAACCTGATCCGCATCCAGGAGCTGCCCTGAGCCGTCCGGCGTCGCAGCCGTGACCCGCACCCACACGCCACGGGCCGAAGCGGCGTGACTGCCGGGGTTCCCGCGCCGTGCGGACCCGACCGACAGATGGAGAGACGATGAGCAGGGCCACGAGGACGAACACGCAGTCGCCTGCGCCGCACGTTGCCGACAGCCACGACCTGATCCGCGTGCACGGCGCGCGCGAGAACAACCTCAAGGACGTCAGCATCGAGATCCCGAAGCGCCGGCTGACGGTGTTCACCGGCGTCTCCGGTTCGGGCAAGAGTTCGCTCGTGTTCAACACGATCGCCGCCGAGTCGCAGCGGCTGATCAACGAGACCTACAGCGCCTTCGTGCAGGGCTTCATGCCGACGCTGGCGCGGCCCGAGGTCGACGTACTCGACGGACTGACGACCGCGATCACCGTCGACCAGCAGCGGATGGGCGCCGACCCCCGCTCCACCGTCGGCACCGTCACCGACGCCAACGCGATGCTGCGCATCCTCTTCAGCCGGCTCGGCAAGCCGTACATCGGCCCGCCCAGCGCGTACTCCTTCAACACCGCCTCGGTCCGGGCCAGCGGTGCGATCACCGTCGAGCGCGGCAACAAGACCAAGGCGCAGAAGGCGACCTTCAACCGCACCGGCGGCATGTGCCCGCGCTGCGAGGGCCGGGGCTCGGTCTCCGACATCGACCTCACCCAGCTCTACGACGACTCCAAGTCGCTCGCCGAGGGCGCGTTCACCATCCCCGGCTGGAAGTCGGACAGCCAGTGGACCGTGGGCCTCTACGCCCAGTCGGGCCTCCTCGACCCGAACAAACCGATCCGCAGGTTCACCAAGAAGGAGATGCACGACTTCCTCTACGGCGAGTCGAGGAAGGTGAAGGTCAACGGCATCAACCTCACCTACGAAGGACTCATCCCCAAGATCCAGAAGTCGTTCCTGTCCAAGGACAAGGAGGCGATGCAGCCGCACATCCGGGCGTTCGTGGAGCGGGCGGTCACCTTCACCACCTGCCCCGAGTGCGATGGCACCCGGCTCAGCGAGGGCGCCCGGTCCTCGAAGATCAAGAAGGTCAGCATCGCCGACGCGTGCGCGATGGAGATCCGCGACCTGGCCGAATGGGTCCGCGGCCTCGACGAGCCGTCGGTGGCACCGCTGCTCACGGCACTCGTCGGAACCCTCGACTCGTTCGTGGAGATCGGCCTCGGCTACCTCTCGCTGGAGCGGCCGGCGGGCACGCTGTCGGGCGGCGAGGCCCAGCGCGTCAAGATGGTCCGCCACCTCGGCTCCTCGCTCACCGACACCACCTACGTCTTCGACGAGCCGACCATCGGCCTGCACCCCCATGACATCCAGCGGATGAACGACCTGCTGCTGCGGCTGCGGGACAAGGGCAACACCGTGCTCGTCGTGGAGCACAAGCCGGAGGCGATCGCGATCGCCGACCACGTCGTCGACCTCGGCCCCGGCGCCGGTACGGCGGGCGGCACCGTCTGCTTCGAGGGGACCGTCGAGGGGCTGCGGGCCAGCGGCACCGTCACCGGCCGCCACCTCGACGACCGGGCCACCCTCAAGGAGACCGTGCGCAAGTCCTCCGGCACACTGGAGATCCGCGACGCGACAAGGCACAACCTGCAGGGCGTCGACGTGGACATCCCCCTCGGCGTGCTCTGCGTGGTCACCGGCGTGGCGGGCTCCGGCAAGAGCTCCCTCGTCCACGGGTCGATCCCGGCCGGCGCGGGTGTGGTGTCGGTCGACCAGGCGGCGATCAAGGGCTCCCGACGCAGCAACCCGGCGACGTACACCGGACTGCTCGACCCGATCCGCAAGGCCTTCGCGAAGGTCAACGGCGTCAAGCCGGCGCTGTTCAGCGCCAACTCCGAGGGCGCCTGCCCCACCTGCAACGGCGCCGGCGTCATCTACACCGACCTGGCGATGATGGCCGGCGTCGCCACCACCTGCGAGGACTGCGAGGGCAAGCGGTTCCAGGCGGCGGTCCTGGACTACCACCTCGGCGGCCGCGACATCAGCGAGGTGCTCGCGATGTCGGCGACCGAGGCCGAGGAGTTCTTCGGCACCGGCGAGGCGCGCACGCCGGCCGCGCACGCCATCCTCGAGCGGCTCGCCGACGTCGGGCTCGGCTACCTCAGCCTCGGCCAGCCGCTCACCACCCTGTCCGGCGGCGAGCGGCAGCGGCTCAAGCTGGCCACCCACATGGCCGAGAAAGGCGGCATCTACATCCTCGACGAGCCGACCACCGGCCTCCACCTCGCCGACGTCGAGCACCTGCTCGGCCTGCTCGACCGGATCGTCGACTCCGGCAAGTCGGTCATCGTCGTCGAGCACCACCAGGCGGTCATGGCACACGCCGACTGGATCATCGACCTCGGCCCCGGCGCCGGCCACGACGGCGGCCGCATCGTCTTCGAGGGCACACCCGCCGACCTGGTCGACAGCCGCTCGACGCTGACCGGTGAGCACCTGGCGGCGTACGTCGGCGCCTGACGGAGTTCTTGGGGACGGGTGGCGCGGCGGCAAGGACCCGCCGCGCCACAGGTGGTCAGCGGTCAGCTGGTGCTGCAGGAGACGGTCGGCCAGGTCCAGTTGCCGTTGGGCTGGACGGTGACGCCGAAGGTGTTGCCGCTGCCGTTGGGTTTGGCGGTCAGCACTTGGGCGCTGGGGTAACTGGCGCTGGTGTTCCAGGTGGAGAGGACTCTCGCGGGGGAGGGCACGTTCATGGTCACGGTCCAGTTGCTGGAGCCGGAGAGCGAGACATTGAGGTTGTAGCGGTCGCTCCACTGCTGCCCGGCGGACAGGGTCGCCGTACACCCGCTTCCGGTGTCGCCACCGCCGCCGGCGCACGGCGCCCACGGGGACACGTACGTCCCCGACTTCCGCAAGGACAACGCCGTGATCACGTTCGTGTCATGGGCGGGCGCACGCCCGACTGTCGAGGAATACGAGCACGCCCACATCCAGGGCCGGGCACCACCTGGTGCGAGGTGGCGTCGTCCCCGATTCCGCAAGCAGCCCTGGGCACAGGCGCCCCGGCGCCCTCATCCGCCTGCGCCGCGTCCTCACCCCGCAGTCCCGCCCGCATCGAGCGGTGCGGCGGCGACGGTCGCCGGTGCGCTGCTGCCCTTGCTGATGGTGTGCGGGCTCTGACCTTGCGCGACCTGGATTTGAACGTGCGACATCGTTGATGTCAGGTGTGGGTGTCAGGCAGGCCGAGGCACGATGCTCACCGCGCGGTAGTCGTAGCCGTCCTGTTCGAAGCCGGGGGCTTCCCATGTGAGGTCGACCTGCTGTCCGACCTACGGGTTCTCTCTGCGCCGGCATTTGATGCGCTTGTGGTGCGGCCCGGCTGTCAGGGGCTGCCCGTACGCTACGCAGCGTTGGGTCGGTCTGCTGTCGCGGTACGGCGAGAGCGCGACCAAGGGGGGTGGCTCAGAAGAGATCCCCGAGCCACGTCGGTCCAGGACCTCGTGCAGCTTCGACACCACCCCCCTCCAACGTGGTTGAGCCACGGACGCCGGAACCGGCTCCCTCGGCACCGGCCGACGAGATGCCGGGCGGCGGCGCGCAGGTCCTGAGGGTCTTCTCCAGGCTCGTCTTCTCACCGTTGATCGCGTCGGCCGGCTGCTGTACGAAGAACTCCCGCGCGCGGCACACGCCACTGAAGCGACGCAGGTGATGTCCGACGACAACGACTCCGGCGCAAACACGCCGGAGTCGCCCTTCCGGGCGGTTGCACGTGAGAGTGAACCGACCCACAGTCAATATTACTGCGGACAGTGCTGTTCGAGTATATCCCGAGCGACGCATCGCCGCGCGCTTTCCTTCGGCCTGCCAGTCACCGAACACCGTGACGTGCCGACTTGGCTGTGCCGGGTGCGTCGCGCGCGGCCTGTCTACTGCGACCATGCCCTCGCACATCAGATAAGCGCAGGTGGCGGCCGGATCCTCGTCGAAAATCCCAAGATCATGAAGTGGCCTCGCTTCGGGCGACACCCATCGGAATGGCCATCTTTTGTGCGGGGCATGCGTGATCTTCTCGTGGTGTTTCTCCCGTCCCGCCGACTGCGCCGGGCGGACGCACCCGGCGACAATTGTGATTTTGGGGCCACCCGGCCCATTAGGCATTCCTATGAATTTTGCTGTCTATTCAGTAATTCCGGAGAACCAGCTCCGGGAAATCATCGACCGTCACACTCCTCAGTAATATGCCAACGCCAGAAACAGGCGATTCTGTGTGACCAGGAACCGCCAAGAACATCCGCAAAAGGGAGTTGGCCCCTCGACGACGCTGAATATCTCCGAAGCGCCGGTAAGGCGCACCATGTCGGTGTGGATCGCGGCGGTAACGGCGGTGGTGATCGCCGCCGTCGTCCTCGCGATGACGCCGACACGCGCAAACGCCCTCGCCACACCCGTGGACCTGGAAACGGCGGGCAGCTTCGCGGTGCTGGCCGGTTCCGCGGTCACCAACACCGGTCCTTCGGTGATCACCGGGAACCTCGGAGTGCACCCGGGAACGGCAGTCTCCGGCTTCCCGCCGGGCTTGGTGCTCGGGACCCAGCACCGCGCGAACGCGGTCGCGGCGCAAGCCAAGACGGACCTGGTCGCGGGCGCCACCACGGGTGGCGTGAACGGCGGCGTGAACGGCGGCGTGAACGGTGGCGTGATCGGTGGAAACGGCGACCACGACCACGAGGAGGAGCCCGGCAAGCCCGGCGACCATGATCACAACGACAAGCCCGGTGAGCATGACGGACATGGGGGACAGCCCGGCAAGCCCGGCAAACCCGAGGGCTACGGCAGCGATCACGAAGATCACCACAAGAAGGCTGCCTAGCTCCAAGTGAGCAAGCAGGGCGAGCGGCGCGCGACGGGTCGTGGTCGATTCCGTCGCGCGCCGCTGGCGAAGTCGGCGAAGTCTCGGGAGAGGTCATGCGAGAAGCCAGGGTGGAAAGGCCGGGTGGGGCCGTGCTGGGTGGCGCTGAAGGGGTGGACGTCGACGGACCGGACCGCACCGGCACTCCGCCGACAGGACAGCAGGAGGATCGGGGAGGGGAAGCCCTCGCGTGCCGTGGGTCTTCTAAATCTCCGCCCAGCCTCCTGAAGGCAGGGACGAGCGTCGCCGTGGTCCTTTGTCTGGCCACCGCCCTGGTCCATGTTCTCCTCGTGTTTCTGCACGTGGCGCCTCCGAACCCCCTCTCCCAGCAGTACAGCCGGCAGGTCGGTGCGTGGGTCTTCCCCTTGTTCGAGCAGAACTGGCGGCTCTTCGCGCCGGATCCGGAGTCGGTCAACCGGCAGATCTCGGCGAGGACCATGCACACCACCCCGGACGGCACCGCGCAGGTGAGCGGCTGGTTCGATCTGACCGCCGTCGACAACTCCGCGGTGAAGCACAACGCCTTCCCGAGCCACACGGCACAGAACATGCTGCGGCGGGCATGGAGTTCGTACCTCGAAACCCACGGTGGTGACGACCAGCCGCGCTCGCAGCGGGCGCTGATGGTGCAGCAGTACCTGACCAACATCGCGGCCGATCGCATCGCCGCCCATCGCGGTGGCAGCTTCGAGTCCGTCCAGCTGCGAGTGGTCACTGTGCCCATCGCGGCGCCCGCCGCGGCGGGCGTCCCCGGCCCGTCCGCTGCTGCTCCGAAGCCTGCTGAAACGCGGTATCTGCCCTGGTGGAAGGTGGCCTCCCATGGAAACTGAGCAGGCACAGACACGGTACGGGCGTACTCCCGAGCCGGCGGACGCAGGCACGTCGCGCCGCGTACCGGAGCGGATCGGTGCGTTGCTCGTCGTCCTGACCGAGCGGCCGGTCTCGCTGTACGCCGCGGCCGTGCTGCGGATCGGGTACGGGCTGCTCTAGTCTTCCTGCTGCGCGAGTTTCCGCACCGCGACGAGATCTGGGGGCCTGGTTCACCGTGGACGCCCGAGCTGGCCACGCAGCTGTTCGGCCAGACGGGGTGGGCCAGCCTCCTCACCCTGTCCGACAGCCGGGTGTACTTCGAGGTCTGTTACGCGTCGGCTCTCGTCACGTCCGCGCTGTTCATGCTGGGCTGGCGGACCCGAGCGGTGTCCGTGCTGTTCGCGATCATGGTGGCGTCGTTCCACGCCAGGGCGATCTTCATGACCGACGGCGGAGACAACCTCATCCTCCTGATGGCCATGTACCTCGTCTTCACGGCATGCGGCCGACGCTGGTCCCTGGATGCGCGCAGAACCCGTCTCCGAGGCTCCGCGGGCAAAGCCACGCGTCCGCCGGTGGGCCGCCGGGCTGCGGTCGGGCTCCGCGATTCCCACCGGACCCTGACGTCCGTGCTGCACAACTGCGGCATGTTCGTCATCGCGGCCCAGGTCTGCTTCCTCTACGGATCCGCGGGCCTCTACAAGGTGCAGGGCGGCACCTGGGGCAACGGCACCGCCCTCCACTACGTCCTGAACCTCGACCTGTTCCGGCCCTGGCCCGAACTCTCCCTCATGGCGGACGAGCACGACGTACTGCTCGCCATCGCCTGCTACCTGACAGTGCTGCTGCAGGTCGCCTTCCCGTTCGTCCTGTTCGGACGGCTCAAGTACCCGGTCCTGGCCTTGCTGCTGGGCATGCACCTGGGCATCGCCGTCCTCATGGGGCTGCCCCTCTTCTCCGGCGCGATGATCATCGCGGACGCCGTGTTCCTGCCGGACCGCTTCTACCGGTCACTGGGACGACTGTGGCGGCGCACGAGCAGGCGGGCAGACACCTGGAAGACGGGGGCTCCGCCTCACGGAGAGCCGCCACTCGTGCCGGCGCAGCCCGCACCGTCCGGCCACTGAAGCCCTGGGTGGTCCGGGCCGCGGCGACATGAGCCGGCTGTGGCGAGCCGTAGTTCCTCTGTCCGGGTTCCGGCGGCCGGTTCCTGCCGGCCTGAACGAAGGACCCGGCGCCGTTCTGTGAGGGCGCCCGTCGCCCTGCGGAAGCAGTTCCGAGCCCGCCCAGCGATGGAGGTCGGCCGTGTCGGTGTCGGACGGGTCGGCCGGCTGTTCGGCGACCAGCGCCTCGAAGAGGCTTCGACCATGGCTTCCCGCAGGAATGCCGCGCCCGAATGATCCGGGGGGGCACAGCCCTACGCCGTGCTGCCAGGCCGGGCGGGACCGAAGCGGGAAGATCAGCGCGTACCGGTGTCAAGTAGCCATCCGTACCGAGCAGGACGGCCTACGTCGCGCTGTATCCGCGGCCTCCGGACAGGACTACGCTGTGGGGTGAGGCCCCAGTCCCCGGTATCGATGCTGTGTCCCGCTCCCGGGGAGGCCCACTGTGTTCGCCCTGCTTCTCATCCTCATCGTGGCCCTGTTCGGCTTCGGCTTCCTCAACCCCATCTGGTGGGTGGCCGCGGCAGTGCTGGTCTACGGCGCCACCCGCTACGGCCGCGACCGTGGCGGAGGCCGGAGCCGTGGCGGCAGTTCCGACCTCGGGGACTACCGGGGCTACCAGGAGCGCCGGAATCGTCAGGAACGCTGGGACCGCCGCTACAGCCGTCAGCACCGGGCGCGCTGGAGGCGCGAGGACCGTCGGGACCGTGAACACCGCAGGTGACCTGTGAAGTGGTCCGTTGAGAGGTGTATGCCATGCAACGCACGACCGTGATCCAACAGGAGTGGTGGGATCTCCGGGCCGAGGCCACGTGGGGGAACACGCCGGCGGGGCAGGACGTCGTCGCCCTGCGCGCCGAGAATGACCAGCTGCGGCGGGCGCTGGCCGGCCGTGCGGTGATCGACCAGGCCCGCGGCATGGTGATGGTCCTGACCCCCTGCCGCCGCGGGGCGGCCAGGAAGCTGCTGGTGGATGTCTCACGGCAGTGCGACGCCAGACTTCCGGAGGTGGCAGCGGCCGTGGTCGCCGCCTGGGAGGGCAAGCCGCTCCCGGCACACGTGCAGCGGGCGCTGCGTCGTACGCTGCGGCGATTTCACGCGGAAAGGGAGAGGCCGTGATGCACGCCGCCGACCACCTATGGACAGGATGACTGCCCTGTGAGGTACGCACGATGCACCAGGTGACCACGCCCCGTGAAGAACAACGACTGTTGAGAACCGTGCCTGCGACGGGGGACGCGGATCTGCTGGCCGAGGTCGTCGAACTGCGCGCCAAGAACGAACAGTTGGCGCGAGCGCTGGCGAGCCGAGCGGTGATCGACCAGGCGCGCGGCATGGTGATGGCCCTCGCGCCGTGTTCCAGCGAGAGGGCCTGGGACGTGCTGGTGGACGTGTCGCAGCACTGCAACATCAAGCTCCGGGACGTGGCTGCGGCTCTGGTCGTCACGACGAACGACCGGACGCTTCCGGAGCCGATACAGCGGGAGCTGCGCCGAGCACTGCGGGGCCTTCATCTGGCGGACCGCACATCGACGCATGTCGCAACGAGGCACCGCCGCGACCCTCCGTGACTCCCGTTCCGGCGGGGGCGGCTACTCGGGCCGTTGGGTCCGGGCGTTGTGGGAGAGGCCGTCCGGATGCTCCGTCGTGCGCTCTCCGAGGGGCAGCAGCACCACGCACAGGACGGTCGGTGGTGCGCGGAGGACCCGCCCCGCCTCCTGCCAGCCCCAGGTCTCGAACGCGGCACGGGCCGGACGGTCGGACTGATCCACCAAGGTGACGCCGAGCGAAGCCTGATGGTCGGCGAGCAGGCGCTCCTGCAGGCGGCGGGCGAGCCCGTGAGCGTGCTCGTGCGGATGGACGAGGGTCTCGGTGATGGCGAACACATGGCCGGAGGCGGTCAGTTGCTCGAGGTTCTGTGGCAGAGGTCCCTCGAACTCCTGCCACCAGGAGCCGTCGCGCGGCACGGGGAATCCGAGGACACAGCCGGTCAGGGACTGCGCCTCGGCGACCAGCATGTCGAATCCCGGCTGTTGGACGTCGTGTGCCAGACGGCGCAGGAAGTCCTGCCGATCCTGGAATTCCTGACCGGCCGGGGTGGCGGAGGACTCCACGTAGAGATCCGCCAGGTCCTCTCGCATCCCCTCGGCCTGCCATCGGTTCAGTCGGCGCAGCCGCACCGTGTCCATGGCGGTCGGCTTGGAGCCTTCGGGTTCGTGGGGTTGCCGCGGAGTCTGCATGGGGCGCCTCGTTTCAGGAGACCGGAAACGTGCGGGAGTGCCATCGTGGCCGATGGGCGGTGCGGCGCCTGGGTCTGGGACGTCGTTCAGCAGCATAGCCCCGGATCGGCGCCGCGCCGGGGCCCGTTGGGGTCACTGGGGCGTCGGCGGATGGACGGTGCGGCGCCGATGGCGCGGATAGCGGCGGGGCACCGCCCGCACGCGTTGCTCTCGCCCGCATGTCGACCGTGAGCCGCCGCAGTTGAGTGGCGCAGTTCCTGTTTGGAAGCGGGCTGCCCGGGCACTCACCCGGTGTGCTTCAGACCGGAGGCACGCCCGTGGGGGCAGCTGTCGCTGCTCCCCAGTGTGCTGCGGTCTGCCGGCTCCCACGGTGAGCGACGCCACCGATCGGGGAGACACGTGCCCATGCCGTACGCACGCGCACAGAGCCCACGAAGCACACACCCCTATGACGACGCTCCGGACACCGATACCGCGTTCCGCCGTATCACCGCCCTCCCGGACGGCGCGGAGAAGTTCGCGCTGCGGCAGGAGGTGGTGTGCGCCTGGGCGCCGATGGCCGTACGGCTCGCCGGGCGCTTCCGCCATCGCGGCGAGTCCTTCGAAGACCTCAAGCAGGTCGCCCAACTCGGCCTGGTCAAGGCAGTGACCCGCTTCGACCCGGACCACGGCACCGCCTTCCCGAGTTTTGCCATACCGACGATCCTCGGCGAGGTGAAACGCCACTTCCGGGACCATCTGTGGGGCGTACATGTGCCGCGACGCGTACAGGAGCTGCGCGGCCGGGTCCGCACCGCCGGCCATGAGTGCGCTTCGCTCTACGGCCGTGAACCCTCCGTTCACGAGATCGCCGCGCACACCGGCCTCACCGAGGCGGAGGTACGGCTGGGGGAGGGGGCGATGGAGAGCTTCACCACGCAGTCCCTGGACGCCGGACCCGGCCGCTCCGAGCACAGTCACCCACTGACCGACACTCTCGGTGGCACGGAGCCCGGCTTCGACCTGATCGTCAACCGTCAGGCACTCCGCCCGCTGCTGCGGGCACTGCCCGAACGCGAACGACAGATCCTCTACATGAGGTTTTTCTGCGAGATGACGCAGGATCGGATCGCCCTGCAGCTCGGTCTCTCGCAGATGCACGTCTCCCGTCTGATCACCCGCACCTGTGCGCGCCTGCGCGACCAGGTGATGGCCGAGGCCCACGACGGCAGGAGGGCGGTGTGACGACGTCCCGGTGCACGGGCGGCGCCGGACTGCCGGGCCGGGGCCCGACGGCCTCGCTCGGTGTTCGGCGCTCGGCGCTGGGCGCTGTGTGGCGTACGTCAGGACCCCAGACCGGCGAGGGGTTCGGAGTCGTCGATGAAGGAGCGGGCCACGTCGACCAGGCGCCGGTTGTGGGCGCGGGCGTAGCCGCGCAGCGCGGTGAACGCCTGCTCCATGTCGATGCCCTGGCGTTCGGCGAGCTTCCCCTTCGCCTGTTCGATCAGTACCCGGCTGTTCAACGCCATCTGCAACTGTTCGTTGAGCACCGTGCCGCGGTGGACGGTGCGTTGTTGCAGCAGGCTGATGGTGGCGACGTCGGCCAGGGCCTGGGCGACCGGCGTGTAGGCCGGATCGAACGGGCCGGGAGTGGCGCGGAAGAGATTCAGGGCGCCGACGACCTCGTCCCGCAGACGCATGGGCAGGGCCTGGACCGCCCCGAACCCGCCGCGCTGGGCCGCCACCGCGAAGCGCGGCCAGCGGGCGGTCTCCGTACCGAGATCGGGAACGATCACCGGTGTGCCGGTGCGGAAGCACTCAAGGCAGGGGCCTTCGTCGTTCTGGAGCTGGAAGAGCTCCAGCAGGCGCACCTGTTCGTCCGAGGCGGCCATGACGCGGAGTTTGCCGTCCCGGTCGGCGAGCAGTACGCCGGCGGCGCTCGCGTCGAGCATTCCGACGCAGCGGTCGGTCAGCAGGCGCAGGAAGTCGATGAGGTCGAAGTCGGCGACCAGATTGTCGGCCAGCTCGACGAAGGTCTTGGCCAGAAGCTGTTGATCCATCGTGGGCACCCTCGATTGAGACTGGTCCCGGCCTGAACGGGCGGGAAATGCGGCGCGTTCGGCGGTCGGCAGTCATACGTCAGGTTCTCTCATCTTCCTCGTTCGGCTCCGCGTCCGGAGAGAAACGGACTCGGCGGGCCACCACGTCGGCGGCCACGTCGGCGAGCCGGCGGCCCCTCATATACGCGTAGGCACGAAGTCTGACGAAGGCTTCTTCGATGCCGACTCCGAGCTGGGCGGTGAGCATGCCGCTGGCCTGGTCGATCTCCGCGCGGTACGCGCCCAGGTCCTCGAAGCTCTGGTCCGGCATCGGACCGCCGGTCGGCGCGCCCGTCTCGTCGATCCTTGTATCGAGCAGGACCAACGTCGCGAGGTCGGCGAACGCCAGTGCGTCGGCCAGTTCCTCGGCGTCCAGCGCGGTCGGCACGTTGGCATACAGGTCCAGGACTCCAGGGCTGATCGCCCCCAGCTGCAGGGGGAGCGCGAAGACCGCGCGGGCTCCGGCTTCCAGGGCCGCGTCGGCGAACACCGTCCAGCGGTTCTGCAGGTCACGGGTGAGCAGATCGGGTGTCAGGACGGCCGAGCCGTGCAGGAAGGCGTCCACGCAGGGCCCTTCGCCCAGGGTGAGCTGGAGCTCTTCCAGTTGCTCGCTGATGGCGTCGGTGCTGCACAACGGATGGCTCGGCGCGGACCGGTACATCGCCGACAGCCCGGCCCCGCCGACCGGCAGCGCGGCCACGGCCGCGGTGCACACGTCCACCACACCGACCCGCGCACCACGCCGGACCGCCTGCTCGGCCACCAGCATCCGAACGCGGGACGACCGCCTGTCAGTCCCCACCCGGGCCACCCCTTCCAGGCGTTGTGACGAGGCCGTCCGTCCTGGCTGCGGTTCGTTCCCCGACGGGCCGTACCAGCGCACGGAACGTGGTCGAACGCCAAGGCGCTGCCGGAAGCCCTGAGTGGGGCTCCTTGCTCAGCGGCGACGTCCACTTCCCCGGGGGGACCGGCCGGCCCCTACGCCGGCCACGTGCACGGCGAGGAAAGCAAGGCCGACGAACATGAGACTCGTCGGACTGAAGATCGTATCTGTCGACGTCTCCGTGACGCGGATGATGAAGGCGATGACGAAGAGCGCGCCCGCCACGAATGCCAGCATCTGTCTTCTCCTGCCGATGGACGGTGAATCACCGGTGACCCCGGTGGCTGCGCCGCTATCAGCTGGCTTCCCCGTACGGTGCCGATCAGTCGTGCGAATCCAGTGACAGGTGGTGATGTCGGCGGGAAGGCTCGGCAACTGGCACGTTCTCGTTCAGCTTTCCGGCTGCCGAGCCAGATAGTCCTTGAGCCGCGCGTGCCGGAACTCGTAGAAGGGCCCTGTCTCTCGCAGTACGTCCCGTTCGCGGGCGTCCTCGAGGAAGCGCATCGCCCTCAGCGGGAGGACACGCAGCACCCACAGCTGGACGAACACGACCATGGTCCGCCAGCTGTTGGACACGGTGAGGCCGGCCGCGGTCCCGGTCACGACACCGACCACCACTCCGGTGATGAGTCCGACCGGTATCGCGACCCCGAGGGGATCGTGCCGGGCGGTGGCAAGGGAATCGGTGAGCCCGGCCGCGAACCCCATGGCGAGTCCGAAGACGACGCCCGTGGAGAGGCTGTGTTTCCGGTCCTCGTTCCAGGCGGACTTCGGGCCCGCGGGGGAGTCGGCGTTCGGCGCGATCCGGGCGAAGCCGTCGAGGAGGCCGAACGCGAGGACGTAGGCGATGCCGATGGCCAGGCCGACGACGAGCCCGCGCCGCGTTCCCTGGGCGAGGCCGAGCGGGATACCGCCCGCCAGGCCGGCCGGGACCCCGGTGGCGAGCCCGGCCGGGAGTCCCACCACCAGTCGGCCCAGGAAGCGAAGTAGGGGCGATGCCTGTGAGCTCGTGGTGGCCTCGGGAGGAGTCAGGTCCAGCAGGCCGGCGGCGAAACCGGTCCCGATCCCGGCCGTCAGGGCAGCCACCGGCGCCGCGATCACCGTCGCGACCGGTCCGGCTGCGGGGCCGACGGTCAGCGCCACCGCGCTCCCGACCGCGAGCCCGGACATCAACCCCATCCCGGCGTTGAAGCTTGCCCTCTCGGAGCCTCGGAGCAGATTGACATGCGCGGCGCGCCGTTCGGTGACGATTCCGGTGGCGAGCCCGAGCACCGCACCGGCCACCACGGCCGGGAGCACCCCGATGACCGTCCGTTCGCCGAGTTCGTTGGTGAACCGCCCCACGAGAGCGGCGATCAGCCCCGCGGCGAGACCGCCGCCGGCTATCCCCGCGAGGATCCGCCAGGCGGCGGAGGCCCACTCGTGCATGCGCCACCACGCCAGTTCCTGTGCCTCGTCGCTGGTCATCCGCTTGGCGATGCGGCCGAGCCAGCGCTGCGCCTGGTCCAGGGTGTACGGGGTGGAGGCGTTGGGGCGGTCAGGAGGGTACGCCCGGTGCAGGATCTGCTTGAGGAGACGGTCGTGGATGTCCTCGGGAGTTCTGAACCTCCCGGGCGTCAGCAACTCCTCCACCAGCGCGGGGAATCCGTCGATCTCGCCTTGGGGGAAGGCGTCCCGCAGCAGGGTCAGCATCAGAGGCGTACGGAGGGCCCGTGCCAGTACACCGTCGGGCTCTTCTCTGACGCGCTCGGCCAGCGGCTGCCGGAGGTGCAAGTGGACTCCATCGGGCTGCCAGGCTGAGAGACAGTCCGCCGCCACCCCGGCCGGCACGGGTTGGAGTTCGAGTACGGCGGCCCTGGGGAGCCGCCGGATCTGCGCCGCTTGCGTGAACTGCTCGTTCCTGCTGAAGATCACCAGCCGGATGTTCTCGCTCAGATCGCGCAGGGCGAGCAGCGCCGCGTCCCGCTGCTCGGGGTCGATGTCGTCGAAGCCGTCGAGGAACAGTGCGATGCGCCGCTCGCAGATCAACTGTGCCGGCGTCCGAGTGCTCAAGGAGGGTGCGCGCAGGGCTTTGAAGTCACTGACGAGCCGGTCGGCGAGCCAGTCCTGGACCTTCTGGATCTTCGGGTTCCAGCCCTTCGGAGTGAGCAGCACCGGAACCGGCACCCGCTCGCGCTCCCGCTCGTCCTCGATGGCCTGGCGTTCCTGAACGGCCTTCAGAACTGTGAGAACGGCGGCTGCGGACTTGCCTGATCCTGGCTCACCGAGCACGACCACTCGACCGCTCCTCACCCCGGCGTAGACGTTGAACAGCTCGCCGAGACCCCCTTCTGCCAGCATGCCCGGTGAGGCGGGCTCGGCGTTCGGCAGAACCGCGAAGCGCGGCGAACCCACACCATGTTCCGGATGTTCTGGGTGGATGACGTCCTCGGGACGTCCGAAAACCTGGTGGCGTGACCACATCCAGCGGACCGGCACGGGCTCGTGCTCGACCAGATTCCGAGCGCGCTGCCGCTGATCGTAAAGCTCAACGGCCTCCCTCGCGAGGGCGTCCGCCGCCTGCGCCGGCGTCCTCGGCGAGTCGTCGGCGGCGACGGAACCGTCCATCAGCAGGGCCCAGATCCCCAGCACCAGCGCACCCAGCAGCTCCGCCGCGGCTCCGCTGACCAGGGCAACCAGTTTCTCGCTGTCGACGAAGGCGAGGATGACGGAGAATCCGGCCGCGACGAGCAGCGCGAATGCTCCCAACGCCGCCCTCCGTCTGCGACTCAAACCACGGAAAGGGGACGGCATATGACGGAGTGTGACAAGGTCCCGGCAATGCCGCCACCACTTTCGGACTGCCGCTGACGGGCGTACTGTCCATTGCCTTCGTCGTGGAGCCCGGTTCGGGCTCGTGGCCTTCGGGGCCGGTATGACTCGTTGCCCCTGTCCTTGGTGATCCGGGGGGTGCTGTCGCCGGTCCCGGCGGCACCGGATGGTCGCTGATGGAAGCGTGTCCGCCGACAGGCAGGCCTACCTGGACAAGCAGATCAAGCGAATGGACGCGATCGTCGACCGCATCGAGGCAGGTTGGCGAGGACCGGCAGCGACGGCGTACCGCGGATTCCATCGGGCGGCGGCCGAGGACGCCGTGCGCATCCGTGAAGTGATCCGGCACCTCGAGCAGGACGTACGCCTGAGCCGGGTGGTTCGTCGTGCTCACCGCCGAACAGGACCAGTCCGAACCGCTGCCCGCGACCGGCAGCGTGGTCGGGATCGACCTGGGCATAGCGAACTTCCTCGCGGACTCAGGCGGCGAGTTCGTGCCCAACCCACGCCACGGCCGCCGTGCGGCTGAGAAGCTCCAGGCAGCGCAGCAGGCGCTGTCCCGGTTCCCGCG
>NZ_JBWLKM010000048.1:0-66980 GCF_059026085.1 Streptomyces sp. a15
AGGTGCCCGATGAGGTCGGGCACCGGGAGAAGTGGCGCCTGGCCCTGGACACACTCGACGAGCTGGCCGGGTGGGGGCTGGTGCCGCCGGTGGTGGTGGCAGACGCCGGCTACGGGCAGAACGCCGACTTCCGCGACGGCCTGAGCGAGCGGGCCATCGGCTATGTCGTGGCCGTCCGTTCGGACGTGACCGTGCACCCGCACAACGCGCAGCCCACCGCCCCGGTGTGGTCCGGCAACGGCCGCAAGCCGCAGCCCCGCTACCGGGACAAGCCGTCCTCTGTGTCCGTTCTGGCCGCTGGTCACGGGCGACAGGCGTTCACCGAGGTGACCTGGCGTGAAGGCTCCCGCGGGCCGATGAGCTCGGGCTTTCTGGCGCTGCGGGTGCGGCCGGCCGGTGTCCGGTCCCGCCGCCTGGCCCAGGCCGCCGCCACTGCGCAGGAGGGCTTGTGGGACGGCGTCCTGCCCGAGGTCACGCTGCTGGCCGAGTGGCCCGAGGGCGCCGAAGCACCCACCGACTACTGGCTGTCGAACCTGCCCGCCGACACCCCGGTGGCCGAACTGGTCCGTCTGGCCAAGATCCGCTGGCGCATCGAGCACGACTACCGCGAACTCAAGCACGCCCTCGGCCTGGACCACTTCGAGGGACGTTCCTGGGCGGGGTGGCACCACCATGTCACCCTGGTCACCGCCGCCCACGCGTTCCTCACCGAACAGCGCCTGGCCCCAAAAGCCGATACAGCGGACTCACCCTCTACCAGATCCTCGACACCATCCAAAACCTGCTGAACTGCTGGACCGGCACCTGCACCACCTGCCACCGCCCTCTGCCCAGAACATCCGCCACCAGCCCAAGCGGAAGAGCCAGAGCAACCTAACGGAGTCCTACTAGAGCTGTAAAGTTGAACGTGTTCAAATAGCTGCTGTGTGGGTGACCGCACAGCAGCTGGCGCGAGCACGCGGCAGGTACCGCCAGGAGGGCATCGTGGGGTCGGGCGCAGGCGTCATCATCTGGGCAGTGTTCTTCTTCTACGTGCTCCTCATGGCACCGTTCTGCATCCTTATCGGTGCGAAAACGTCCTCGCGCATGGGCTGGCTGATGGCAACTCCCCTGATCTTCCTGCCCCTCGCCCTATTGATCGCCGCGCTGATCCCTTGAGTGGCTCACCGGCTGCGCGACCTGGAACGGCCGACGCAGAAGCGGACGACCGTCCTCAAGCCGCGTAAGTGCGTGCTTCTGATCCCTGGTGGCCTTGGGCCTGTATGGCCGTCGTGACGAACATGGATCAGGGGCACCAGGTCTCGAGACGCCACCGGCGAACGGATGACGACCGGTGTCGCTCATGAGTCGGGCCGCGAGATCACCGAGCTGACCGCGGCGACACGGTCGGTCAGGTCGCCAGCAGGGATGTCGATGAGCTCGAAGCCGCACGCGCGGTAGCTCTCTTCGTGGATCTTCTCGAATACCAGCGACTCCTGGAAGCTGATCCGACGGGCACTGGTGGGCTCACAGAATCCCAGATTGCGGACGAAGAGCACCTGCCGCTCGTAGATCTCCTCGGCAGTGATCCGCTGGATCTCCGCCGTCAGCGCACGGGATACCGGCCGTCCCAGGTAGTTCGCGAGCGCGTGTGTGCAGACCGGCGACCGGTCGAACACCTGGACAGAGTCTGTGGCGGAGGCTCCCAACTGCCGTCGCTTCTGCAGATCGACGACCTCATCGATGAAGGATGCCCGTGTCCACGGCTCGCCCTCGCCCTGAGCCTGCGCTCGTGCGATGACTGCGGTCGCGGCTTCCTCGACACCTCGTAGCCATGCTTTGCCAGGCACCGCAGAATCGATGTCTTGCCCGCGCCGGGCGTGCCAGTGAGAACGTACCGTCGCATGCTCAGATGCCTTTCGTGCGTTGTGAGACAGGCCCACTGGTGCCTGACAGGCCTCTTGCGGAGGCATCGAGCCAGTGGAGCCCTGGGGGGATTAGAAGCTGTTGTTGTTCCGAATCTGAGGGCGATGTTTTCGCTGGTCAGGCATAGGGTCGGCGATTCAGTGGGAGTGGTGGCGTGTCGTGTCGTCGCTCCCCGGGAGGTCGCGGATGCCGTCGGTGGTCGGACTGCTGGAACAGCACGAGCTCGCTGCTCGTCGTCGTGTCGAGGGGTTGCGTGAGGAAGCCGATCGCATCCAGGCCGAGTTGGCCGCGGCCGAGGAGGAATGGCAGGAGTGGGTGATCGCCCGCAGGCGAGTGGGCACGGTCCTGGCTCCGGACGGCGGCAGCATCGCTGTCGAGGAGGTCGTCTCCGGACCGGTCGCGGGCTCGACGTCCCGGCAGGCGGCGAGGTCGAAGTCGCAGGTGCCGGTGTGGCATGAGGGGCTGGCCTGGTCGGTGCTCTCGGTGGACTACCAGCGCATTCTGCAGGCGGTCGCGGACCGGGACCGGCTTCATCAAGGTCCGCTGACCTGCCAGGAGATGGCCGCCGTGTTCGGCATGGACGTGGTGCCGGCCCGGGTGGAGGCGCTGCGGTCGAAGGCGAAGCGTCTGGTCGCGCGGGGCTGGCTGGCCGAGCGGCAGGCGGGCCGGTTCACGCTCGCTCAGGGTGTGGCCGGGCGAGGCGGCGGGTCATGAGCAGGGTCATCGACCAGTAGATCATCGCTTCGGCGCTGGTGGTGCGGCGCTCAAAGTCGCGTGCCAGGCGGCGGGTGCGCATCAGGTGGGCGAAGAGGCGCTCGACGATCCACCTCCTAATGAGGTTGTCAAGCTGCCGTGGTGACGGGGAGGTTGCTTTGGTAGCACTGTCCGTCACGGATGAGGGCCCACAGGACGTTCACGCGTCGGCGGGCCAGGGCGAGGACGGCCTGGGTGTGTCGCTTGCCTTCGGCGCGTTTGCGTTCGTAGAAGCGGCGCGACTGGTCGCAGCTGCGGATACTGATCAGCGCGGAGGTGTAGAAGACGCGTTGGAGGCCGCGGTTGTAGCGCCGGGGGCGGTGCAGGTTTCCGCTGATGTTGCCAGAGTCGCGTGGGACGGGGGCGACTCCGGCGAGGCTGGCGAGGCGGTCGGCTGTGCCGTAGCGGCTCATATCGCCGGCAGTGACCGCGAGGAACTCGGCGCCCAGCAGCGGGCCGATGCCGGGCATGCTGGAGATCACCTCGGCGAGCTCGTGCTCGCGAAACCGGGCCGCAATGAGCTTGTCGATCTCGCTGATCTGCTCGTTGAGGCTCATCACCTCCTTGGCCAGGGCGTGGATCACCTGTGCGGTGATCTTCTCCCCCGGGACCGCGGTGTGTTGGCGCTCGGCTGCCTCCAGCGCGGTCTCGGCCAGGGCTTCGGGGCTGCGCACGCTGCGGTTGCGCAGCCAGGCCACCAGCCGTTTCCCACCGGTCCGGCGCAGGGCGGCCGGGGTCTGGTAGCCGGTCAGCAGAATCAGAGGCCCGAGGTTGCCAAGATCAAGAGCTCGTTCCAACGCCGGGAAGATGCTGGTGAGTTGACCGCGAAGGCGGTTGATCCGGCGGGTGCGGTCGGCTGTCAGGTCGGTCCTGCGGTTGGTGAGGACGCGCAGCTCGATGGAGTGCTCGTCGTCCGGTCGCAGGATGGTCAGGTCCCGGCGCATCCGGGCCTGGTCGGCGATGACCGTGGCGTCCTTGGCATCGGTCTTGCCCATGCCCCGGTAGCCGGCCGAGGCCCGGTTGACCGCGAGGCCGGGTATGTAGACGAGGTGCTGGCCGTGGTTGAGGAGCACGCTGATCCACAGTGTGGCCATTCCGTCGGCGACGTCGACCGCCCAGACCACGTCCTCATCGATAGCCAGGACGTCGACGAGCAGGTCCAGCAGCTCCGGCTCGTCGTTCAGGACACGCCGCGACAGCAGCCGTTCGCCCTCGGTGTTGAGGACCACGCAGTGGTGATGGGTCTTGCCGATGTCCGTACCTGCCCAGATCTGGGCCACCAGTTCCTCCGGTCGTTCGATGACGCTCTGTCCTCCCGGACGACCTCGCCGGCGTGGTCCTACTCAGCGATCCGCTCGAAGGCGTTCGCAGCTCCTAATCAGCGGCCGAGTCGTCGTGAGACACCGGGCGGCCAGGTGGATAGAACCATCGAGGGCAACCGCTTGGAAGCCATACCCGGTGTCTCTGGGCCTCTGGACCTTACGACGGCCCGTCCAACCCACGAACAAGGTAGGACCGCCTGAACCCCCGGCTCACGAGGGGGGCATCGATGTCCTCATCAACAACGCAGGAGTTTACGAACCCCACATCCCCGCCGATCAGATTACGGCCGCTCACGCCGACGCGGTGTTCGAGGTCAATGTCATAGGGCTCGTCCGGGTGACCCACGCGTTCCTGCCCCTGCTGCGCAAGTCCGCGAGCCCGGTCATCGTCAACGTGTCGAGCGGTATGGGGTCGTTTGCGGCAACCCACGACCCCGAGCGCGTCGAGTCGAAGCCCGTCGCGCCGCTCTACACATCGTCGAAGGCTGCCGTGACCATGCTGACCACGCAGTACGCGAAGGCCTGGGCGGACGTGAAAGTGAACGCCGTCGACCCGGGCTACACCGCGACCGACTTCAACGGGCACAGCGGCCCGCAGACAGTCACCGAGGGGACCGACGCGATCGTCGAACTCGCCACCATCGGGGCGGACGGACCGACCGGGACCTTCCGCGACCGTCACGGTGCGGTGGCCTGGTGAAGACCGGCCGGTTCGACCCCCGTCCCAGCCAGACCGTCAGCGCGAAAGGAAAGACGCAACCATGAAAAGCACCGACACCGGACACGAGATCGTCTACAACGGCTTCGAGGGGCCGACCCTGGACATGACCCGCTGGTTCCACTTGAGCTTCCCACTCCCCGACGGCGCGACGTTCGTCGCCGATGAGCCGGGAGCCAAGGTCACGTTCGGCGATGGTGGCGTGCGGGTCGCCATTGACCAGTTCACCCAGAGCCACCCCGTCCAGATGGCCGACAACTGCAAGTTCCTCGTGCTCTCCACCGAGGACTTCGCCTTGCCCGAGGCGGGCAGGATCAGCTTCTCCGCCTCGATCGCAGCCGAGGCGATCAACGCGACGGCGTACGACTACCGAGACGGCTTTGCGGCCTTCGTGCTCTGCGACCCGGTCAACGGCTGGGTCTACGACCTGTGCACGAGCGGCGAGACCGCGTTCGCGATCACCGAACGCCTGGCGTACCACGGGGTGACCTCACCCTTCACCCGCGTGGTGAGCGACCCGCTGTTCGGCCCTTCCGCGACGCCCGGACAGCTCCACCACTGCGAGATCACCATCGACACTGCCGTCAAACGGATCACCTGGCAGATGGACGGAAAGACCGTTCACGAAGAGCTGGTCACCGAGCTCCCCGCGTCGCTCAAGATCGGCATGGGCATCTTCACCGTGCACCAGGTTGCAGATGGTGCCAGCACGTCCCTGCGTGGACAGGGACTCACCGCCAACTGGCGCGACCTCCGCGTCCGCAGCTGAACCGAGCGAGGTGCATGGCCTGGTGAACCACCTCTGAATCGGGACGTGACCGGGACGGACGAGGATGGCTTCGGACAACGGGCGGCAGCGGCCACCGGCGCTCAGGTGGGGTTTGTGCTGGTGAACCCGCCGCGCGAACGGCCCTGGCCCTTACCTCCCGCACCACCTCCGCCAGGTGGGCGAGAAGGCTCTGCCAGGGCGATTCGCCCTGCTGTTCTGCCGCTACGGCCCCTTTACCCCGGGCGTCGGTGGCGGATCGGGTCGGTCGAGATGGCCCAGTCGATTTCGTCCGCAGCGTTTGCGACGGTATGGACCTGCTGGAGCAGGCGTTCCGACGTGTCGTGTCGGCCGACCACAGCCGGTGGCGTTCGTCGTCGGCTTCATGAAGGCAGGATCAGTAGGTTACCAAACCACCTCGCATCGCAAGAGTGCGTCGCCGGTGCCATCGAATCGAATTCGGTCGCCGTTGAGGCGACTTGAGCAAGACACTCCTGGCCGAACGAGCCTCAGCCGATGCCTCCACCTGACGAGGGTCGTGAGCGCGCCGGCCGAGTAGTCCAACTGCGTCCGAGGCCGACGCGGTCGGCCGCTGTAGCGTCGTGTCCCCGGCACGGAGACGCGGGCCCGCCCTCCGATCCCACCTGACCGACGGCTGCCTCACCGCCACCGGCCTGGCTGTCGACCTACCGACCCCACCCTGAGAACCTCAGTAAACCGGCGGCTACGGTACGGGCGACCCTGGCCTCAGCAGCATGCACTCGACGCGTCCGCCGCCGACTGTTCCACCCCACCGCCGCTCAGTCCGCGATCGGGCGAACGGCCGCGTGCACCGCAGCGAAGACTCCACGGAGACGGGGCCGAAGACTGTGACGAACGCGGATGGCGGGCTTCTACCGCGTCGTCGCGCGCCGACGGGCCCTGCCGAGGCGTCGTCCTTGCTGTACGAGTGCCTGTACTTTCGGCTACGTCCGAGGTGTCAGACCCATCGCCCACCAGTCCGCAGCATGAACCCAGGCCCCCGAAGACGTCTGCCCAAGGCGAATCGCCCCCGGGAGCCCTTGCGAACGCGCGACGAATCCGGGGCCGTTTTCGGCGAACTCGTCGCCGATAACGGCCTGTTCAGGCGACTCCCTCAAGGTCCCTGCGGTCCGGGCCGGCGGTGGTGGCTTCCCGTCAGCGAGCGTTGATCGCGGCCGCGGTGGCGCGCAGGGCCCGGCCCGTACGGCGGAGATCGGCGTGGACCAGTCTGCCTCCGGCCTTCACGACCTTGCCTGCCACGAGGACCGTGTCCACGTTGTGCGGTTGTGCCTCCGTGACCACGGCCCCGATGGGGTCGCGCTCGGCGGTGAGCATGTTGAGGTCGTCCAGGCGGAGCATGATGACGTCGGCCTGCTTGCCGGGGCGCAGCGAGCCGGTGCGGTCGGCCAGTCCCATCGCGGCGGCACCGTCCAGGGTGGCCATCCGCAGGACGTCCTTGGCGGTCAGCCCGGGGTCTTCGGCGATCTGGCCGGCGAGGTGTGCTGCCCGCATCGTGGAGAACATGTCGCCGGGGGCGAAGGCGACGGTGTCGATGCCGGTGCCGGTGGTGATACCGGCGCGTCGTAGGCGGCCTGCCTCGTCGCCGGGCGTGGCCGAGGCGGTGGCGCCCGAGTCGGCGATCAGCTTCAGTTCGTCGTCGCCGATGCCGTTGGCGTGGACGTAGAGGGTTTTCTCGCGGAGGAGGCCGGCCTCGCGCAGGGCGAAGATGGGATGTTCGTTGGCGGGGCTGCTGGCGAGGTGGATCGTCAGCGGCAGGTCCAGCTCGTCGGCTATGCGCCAGTCTTTGGCCACCGTCTCCATCGGGGTGGACAAGGGGCCGAGCGGGGCGTACGCCATGGTGACGAGCGCGTTGTCGTCGGCCAGACGCTCGCGGATCCGGCGGACGTCGGCGAGCTTCCCGCCCCCGGTGACGTTGACCGGGGTGCCGTAGCCGAAGACCGCACGCAGCCCCGCCGACTGCAGTGCGTCGACGGCGGCGTTCGCGAGTTCCGGCGAGTACGCGATGTGCGCGAAGTCCAGCTGGGTGGTGATGCCGGAGTCGAGGCACTCCAGCGCGCCGGCCAGGGTCGCGATGTGCACGTCCTGCGACCGGAACTTCGGGCCGACCTGCCCCAGAAGGCGGAAGTAGGCGCCGAGATCGATGTCGATGGCCGCGCTGCGCAGCGCTGAGTGCCACACGTGCCGATGGGTGTCCACGAAGCCCGGGAGCACGATGCGGTCGGTGGCGTCGATGACCATCGCGCCTTTGGGGCGGAGGTTGCGCCCGACGGCGGTGATCCTGCCCTCCTCGATCAGGACGTCGGTGTGGGCGTGGGCGACCGGCTGGGGCTCGGTGTCGATGACGTGGCCGTTGCGGATCAGGATGCGGCCCTTCGGTATGCCACGGCTCATCTCTTGCGCCGCATGTGCTGAGCCGGTGGGTCGACTTCCGCCGGGAGCCGCGGCCGCCGGCGATGCGGTCAGAGTGGCTGCGGCTGCGGCTGCCCCGGTCAGCAGGTTTCGGCGAGGCAGATTCATGGTTCGTCTCCGTTGTCTCGGCAGGGCTGGGGTGGGCAAGGCAAGACGTGCCGCTGGTGGTTCGTGGCGTGCGAGCAGTAAGGCATTTCGTTGGTGAAAGTGGCCTGTGGCGTAAGGGCGACGGCGACATCGGATCCCGTCGACGTGTGGCTCAGCCGTGTCAGGCGGACTTGCCTGACGCCGCGCACACGCCCCCTGCTCAAGAAGCGTTCCAAGGCACCCTGAAGGCCGAGGACACGGCCGTGTGGGAAGGACGGTTGCGCAGGACCACGTAGGTCCTGTCGCTCTCCAGCGGGGTGGGGGCGCGCCTACCGCTGGTCGCAGCTCTTCCTTGCTTTGGCCGGATCGAGCCTTTCACGCAGGGAGTGGAGCAGGGGGTGCGGTGGTCGACGGACGGGATGTCCTTCTCGCCGTCGATGCCCAGGGCGGCGGTACTGGTCGTCGATGAGGGATCCGAAGGCATGATCAGTCCTCTTTCGCGGATCTGGAACACGTCAGGACGGTCCTGCAGACGGATGTGGTGGGGGCGCGGCACAACCGGGGCTGAACAGGTCAGACGCGCACCTACGCGTGCCGGTCGCGCAGACCACCGGTGTCCACGCCGTATGCGGCCACCCGTGATGGACGACCTAACCGGACAGTCGTCCGTTACGAGAACGAAGGTAGCGGACAGCAGTCCGGTCAGCAAGGCTTCGGGTGTGATCCCGGAGGAGGATGGGCGGAGTTGAGGAGCATGGTGCCCAGCGGTCGGACGCGCACCACGCAATCGCGAGCGCGTCCTGGAGGTGTACCGGCATGAAGTGGGTACCGGGCGTGAGGTACGGCAACCCACCGAGGGTGCGGCGCACAGGAGCCTGAAGAACCCTTCGTCCGGGATGACCGCCGACGACATCCTCCTCGCCGTCGCAGACATCTGGTAGGTGCGCGCGGGCCCCTTCTCGGCGGGCGGCCCGGTGGCGTGGCGTCGGCGGACGCTGTCACGGTGGACGACTCCGGCGACGACCCACAGCCCCGCTCCCAATCTTGGGCCCGTACTCCGGCCACGAGCCGCTGACGCTCGATCTCCGCGTCGCTGAAGGCCAACGAAACACCCGCGCCTCGAGTCTTGCCTTTTCGTCAGGTTCGGTAGGGGACGGCTTCACCGGTCGACGTGGGGTGGGTGATCTCTCGGGGACCGGTGACTTGCGCAGGGCTGCTCCATGCGACGTTTGCCGAGGTGAGCGGTGCATTCGGCCGCGAACTCGGCGATCGCCGTCAGGGCGATGGAGCGCATGGTGCGTGCCTTCTCTGTCAGGCGCATCAGCCGGGCGCGGGCGTCCGCAGGCAGCGGCCGGGCCGACGTGGCGTTGTGGTGTCATGTGCCCGCTCGTATGCCAGGACCGGCGAAGCCGGACTGATACGCGATCACGACGAGTTGGGCACGATGCCGGGCGCCGAGTTTGGCCATGATGCGGTTCACGTGGGTCTTGATGGTCCAGGGCGAGACGTGGAGTCGTTCCCCGATGGCGTCGTTGGAGAGGCCGGCGGCGACGAGGCCGAGTACCTGCCTCTCGCGTGCGGTCAGGGTCTTCAGCTCCGGCGCCGGAACACTCGTGGGGTCCGGTACAGCGAGGTAGCGGGCGATGAGGGCCTTGGTCGCCCTGGGGGACAGCAGTGCCTCCCCCCGGGCGATCAACCGGATGGCGTACAGGAGGTCGGCGGGCTCCACGCCCTTTCCGAGGAACCCGCTGGCCCCGGCGCGCAGCGCCTGGAAGACGTACTCGTCGGCTTCGAAGGTTGTCAGGATCAGCACCCGTACGCCCACGAGGTCCTCGTCGGCCGTGATGGCGCGGGCGGCGGCGAGGCCGTCCATGTCGGGCATCCGGATGTCCATCAGGACGACGTCGGCGCGGGTGCTGCGGGCCAGGTCGACCGCCTCGCGGCCCGTCGCGGCTTCCCCGACGACCTCGATGTCCGGCTCCGACTGGAGGAAAATGCGAAAACTGGAGCGGACGAGGGTCTGGTCGTCGGCGAGCAGTATGCGGACGGTCATCTCTGCCTCCTCTGTGTGGCGGTCGCACGCGACGCTGTCCCGGGCCGATGTGATGGCGTGTCGGCCGCCTGTGCTTCGGCTGTGGGCGCCGGCAGCCGTACGTCCAGGCGGAACCGGCCCTCGGCGTCCGCTCCGGCGCGAGCGGCTCCGGCCGCCGCGGGCACCGGCCACGGGCTGAGGTCTTCTGCGTCATCAGCCGGCTTCGCCGTTGATCGCTAGCGGGCGTCCCCTGCCACGCGGCGCGCAGCCGCCGTAGACCGTCGGGGAGGGCATGCAGGTCGCGTGGCCGCACCATCCCCGCGACCATCAGCTCTCGAATGCGAAGCCACGGGGCAAGTGGCCGACCTGGTGATTGCCTTGGCACCGACCAGGACCATGCAGGCGGCCGGCGGCCTAGGGCGGAGCGACCTCTCCGTGGAGGCCGCTCCGTCGGCTTCCGGGGAGGAACCAGCCCTCGACTTCGGCCCGTTCCTGCCGGCCGTGTCTCATGGCACTCGGGTCCAGGCGCCGTACTGCAGTACGCCGAGGGCCTGGCTGCCCTGTTCCAGCACGGCCTTCTCCAACTGGTCCTCCAGGGTGTCGTCGGCGACGAGACCAGCGGGCAGGGACAGGCCCACCTTCGCCAGCACCGGTTCGAGGACGCGCAGAGAGTACGCCAGCCATGGGAAGAGCGGCGAGTCCGCGCCCGCCGCGACCGGCCCCTGGCACTCGACCGTCGGGCTGGGCAGTCCGGCATCGAGGAAGGCGCGGTTCAGCCGTCGCCCGAAGTCCGGCGGCGTTCCGGTGGCCTCGTACACCTTGGTGAGGAGTTGGTAGCTGTCGTCCCACAGCGGGACCGGCGGCCACGTGGGGTTCTGCACGCCGAAGTCGAACTCGTGGAACACCAGGATCCCGCCCGGCCGCAGGAAACGGGCGAACCGGTGGAGTGTGACGGCGGGGTCCTTCTGGTACGGCAGGACGTAGCGGCCCACCACGGCGTCGAAACGCTCCGTGGTGTCGAAGTCGTCGAGTTCGGTGACCTCGAACTCAAGGCTTCCGTCGAAGCCTTCGTTCCGCGCCCTGCGGCGGGCCTTGTCCGTGGTCACCGGGTCGCGGTCGATGCCCAGGACCCGGCCACGCGGTCCCACGATCTCGGCGGCCAGCATCGAGACGTCACCCATCCCCGAACCGAGGTCCAGGACGGACATCCCGGGCCTCAGACCGCCCAGGCGCAGGAAGCGATCCGTCGAGGAACGCAGAATCCGCGCCTGCAGCATGAGACGCCGGTGTTCCAAGTCCGAGCTTCCGAGCAGGTAGTCGGCGTGTGAGTCGGCCGCCCCAGTGGTCGGCATGGTGTGTTCGTTCATCGGATACCTCCGAGGAAACCCCGGCCTTCAGGCCGGGGAGGAATCGGACTCCTGCGGAGCAGGGCAGGGGGCTGGGATTCGCCGCCAGGGTGGATCGCAGTGCTCTGACTCGCAGATTTGGACTTGACCAGTAGTGGCTCTAGTTTGTGAGCATGGCCACGAACCACGTGAAGCGGGCGTTCAAGTACCGCTTCTATCCGACGGATGCGCAGGCAGCTGAGCTGTCGCGCACCTTCGGATGCGTGCGCAAGGTCTACAACATGGCGCTCGACGCCCGTACGCAGGCATGGACGCGGCAGGAGCGGATTAACTACACCCAGACCTCCACGCTGCTGACCGCGTGGAAGAGGACCGAGGAACTGGCCTACCTGGGCGAGGTGTCGTCGGTTCCGCTCCAGCAGGCGCTGCGGCACTTGCAGGGGGCGTTCACCAACTTCTTCGGCAAGCGCGCGAAGTACCCGCGCTTCAAGTCGCGGAAGAAGTCCCGCAAGAGCGCCGAGTACACCACCAGCGGTTTCCGCTTCCGTGAAGGCAGGCTGACCCTCGCCAAGATGGCGGAGCCGCTGCACATCGTGTGGTCCCGGCCGCTCCCTGAGGGCGCGACGCCGTCCACGGTGACCGTGTCCCAGGACGCGGCCGGGCGCTGGTTCGTGTCGATGCTCTGCGACGACACGACCACCTTGGCCCCGCCCACCACGAATGCGGTCGGCATCGACGCGGGGATCACGTCCCTGGTGGCCCTCTCCACCGGGGAGAAGATCACCAACCCGAAGCACGAGCGCAAGGGCCGCATCCGGCTCGCCAGGGCCCAGCGGGAACTGTCCCGCAAGGCCAAGGGTGATGGCGCCAACCGGGCCAAGGCCCGCCGGAAGGTCGCCCGCGTCCACGCCCGGATCGCCGACCGGCGCCGGGACTTCCTGCACAAGCTGACCACTCGGCTCGTCCGTGAGAACCAAACGGTCGTGATCGAGGACCTGACCGTCCGCAACATGGTCAGGAACCGCAAGCTCGCCCGCGCCATCTCCGACGCGGCGTAGAGCGACATGCGGACGATGCTGGAGTACAAAACCGCCTGGTACGGGCGGGAACTCGTGGTCGTCGACCGCTGGTTCCCCAGCTCGAAACTGTGCGGTGCCTGCGGCACGATCCGGGCGAAGCTGCCGCTCAACGTCCGTACGTGGACGTGTGAGTGCGGCGTGGTCCACGACCGGGACGTGAACGCCGCGAAGAACATTCTGGCCGCCGGGCTGGCGGTGTCTGTCTGTGGAGCCGGTGTAAGACCACAACGGGAGTCCTCCCGGACGGGGCAGTCGGCGATGAAGCAGAAACCCCCACGGCGCGAGCCGTAGGAATCCCCCTCGTTTACGAGGGGGGAAGTCAATCTCTTTCCCGTTCTTCGTGGGGTTCCGGGCTTCCGGGCTTCCGGGCGGGGGTGAGGACGGGCGGGCGACATTGACCGTTCACGTGGTGGCCGAGGAATCTGCCGCTGCGGACGAGTGCGGCTGCGTGGTCGATCGCGCCGAAGGCGATCACGGTGGTGGCACGTACGACTCGACGAACAGGGTGAGGCTGCCGGGCCTGGGCGAGTCGTCCTCCGACAGGTCGAGCGTGCCGCTCCGACCGCTTTCAGCAGGGCGTGTGCCTTGGCTGCCGCCGACCGGTCCAGCTCCGGGGGCCGTCGAGTCCACCCTCGTACGAGCCGTCGGGGCGCACGAGGAGGGCGGTGCCGACCTTGTCGGCGGGGCCGCGCACCACCCGGACGAGTGCTGCTGGTTCACCGCGGGCGGCGGCCAGCAGAGCGGACGGGCACACGCGAGGGCGGCGCAGGGCGTGTACGGGCCGTTGCCGCTCACCGGTACGACGGTGGCGACGGCGAAGGTCCGGGCCGCTTCGATCCAACTGCTCAACTCTTCGGCGATGTAAAGCATCGGGAGCCCCCGCGGTCAGGACCCGGTCGGGCCGGAGCGGCAGGGGGCGGCGGGGCACGCCGGTCGCGTGTTCCTCGATCATCGCGGCGGCCGAGCAGATCTGTCCCGGCGTGCGGTAGCCGTGCTGATGGCCGTCCAGGTCGAGGAATGCCTGCCGCACCCGCTGGTGCAGCCGCTAGACGGCCACCAGCAATCCGGCAGCGGTGATCTCCCGGCCCTCGGCCGCCACCGCGAGTTGCGGACTGGAAATGGTTCGGCGCCCGTCGAGCAGGACGGTGCGGGGCACCACGCTGTCCTGGGTAGCAGCCCTTCTTGGTGCCAGTCAGCCCCAAGGACTCGCGCAGAGCGTCGAGCAGCAGCGTGGTGCGGTTGTCGAAGAGCAGTGTGTGTTTCTCGCTGTTGGTGTGCAACGTGACGATGCTGGTCGTCGAAGGGGCCATCGTCAGCCTTCTTTCACAGAGCGGGAATGGGTCACCGACACAGGTCGCGCGCACCTCCGGCCACCCGCCAGGCCCGTGGCCGTTGCGGATGGAACCAACCGGACCGTAGTCCGCTTGGTGGGCAGAAACGTAACGGACGGCTGTCCGGTTGGCAAGGCGAACAGCGAACGGACCCGCAGCAGCACCACCGTGTGGTCGCCGGCAGCGCACTCGTCCGCGATCTCGGAGCCGAGCCGGCCCGTCGCGCCGCCGACGAGGACGGCGTCCTCCTCGGTCATCCTCCGCTCGACGCCCGCGAAGCGGTCTGCGGTCCGCGCCGCGAGGGAGCGCGCCACGGAGTCCCCCTCGGCCAGGACGCTGACGCGGAGTCGGCCGAGGCGACGCAGCCGCGGCCATGTCGTGGACGTGCGCTGTCGCAGACCGGGACCAGCCGGGCGCCAGGGACACGAGGTGAATGAGCTGACCGCCATCCCGACCGGAACGCCGTTGTCGCCGAGCGGCACCGGGCCGACGCCACGAGCCGGAGGCGTCTCACAGTGAGACCCATCCCATCGTTGCCGACCGGCATGCTCAGGACGACGCGTCAATGCGGAGCCTGAGGAGTGGGGGCGGACATGGCGAAACAGTCGTGGGGGCACCGAGAGCGGCTGCTGGCCCTGGGCGGGTTCGGGGTCCTGCTGGCGGTGTGCGGTGCGGTGGCGACGGTGGCAGGTGCCCCGTCCGGCCCCGGAATCGCCCTCACGGGTGCCGTACTCGGCTGCTGGGAGGCGTGCGGGCTGTGGCTGTGGAACTCCTGGACCGGAGGACCGAGGAAGTGCACACGACGCTGACAGCGTCCCCTCGTCGGACCGGACGCTGCGGGCGCCACGTCACCTCCCGGTGTCACCCCTTCTCCGGTCCCGGTGTCATCCCTTCTCCGGCCCCAGCCGGATCCCGTACGCCGTGATCTTGCGGTAGATCGTCGCCCGGGAGATGCCCAGCGCCTTTGCCGCCCTCGCCTTGTCTCCGCCGTGGTCGAGGAGGGACTGGACGATCAGGTCGCGTTCTGTGGACTCCCAGGCGGACAACGGGTGTTGAGCCTGGGAGAGCAAGGAAGGCGGAAGGTCGGACTCCTCGATCAGAGAGCCCGACCGGTGCGCCTCCGCGTAGCGGAGCGAGCCGTCGAGCTGGCGGACGTTCCCTGGCCAAGGCGCCCGGGAGAGGGCCCGCAACGCGCCGTCCGTGCACCGCACGCCTGAGCTGTCGCCGCCGTGGCTGGCCAGCAGGCAGGTCACGAGCGCGGGGATGTCACCCGTACGGTGCCGCAGCGGCGGGACGGTCACCCCGGCCCCGAACCGCGCCCCCAGCACGAGAGCGGCATCCGCCTGCCGGGACGCGGCCACCGGGTCGGCACCCGGCAGCGCTTCGACGCCCGCGCCGGGCAGCCTGGGCCGGTCGTGGGTGAGCAGCGCGGCCACCCAGCCGGAACGCCCGGCCGTGGTACGCAGCACCCCGTCGAGCTGCCCGAGCACGTGGGCGGACAGCAGATCGAGGTGCCGTAGCACGACCGTGCCGCGGTCCTCGGACAGATCCCGGAAGACGGCCTGCAGCCACGCCCCCGCGCCGCCGCCCCTCGCGTCCGCCGCGTCGTGCACGCCGATCGGCGCCGTGGGCGCCACATGCCGGTGCACGGCCCGGACCAGCGCATGCTTGCCGGTGCCCGCCTCCCCGTCCACCAGCGTCCAGTGTCCCTGCAGACAGCGGCGGACCAACTGACCGACGGCACCGCGGAACACAGGGCTCGAACCGCTGATGCCGGCCAGCCGCGGCACCCGGACCACGGGGCGCGGGGCGGACTCGTCCCGCTCCGCGACCAGCCGCAGTTCGATCAGATACGCGGCAGGGTGTCCGTCGGGCACATCACCCTCCACCTGGCGGCCCCTCAGCTGCACGGTCCGCCCGTCGCTGAGGAGCATCCGCTGCTCGCGCGGCCCGGACGGATGGGCGGCGAGTTCCCGCAGCCGCCGGTGGTCGTCCGGGCCGAGCATCTCCGTCGCGGCCACGTCGGCGAGCAGCAGACCGTCGGTGAGCGTGACCAATGCCCTGCGCGAGCTCTGCCGAGACGTAAGGAAAGCGCGAAGTGCCGCTCGTTCGCGTTCCGAACCGATGTCGAGCAGCCGCTCCTCGATGTCGGCGGCGGCCTCCTGGACCAGCGCCACCATCAGTGGCGAGGCGGTGTGCTGCCAGGACGTCAGATCGATCAGGCCGAGCACCCGGCCACTGACCGGATTGCGGATGGGCGCCGCGGCACACGACATCTGCTGCAACTGATCGGAGAAGTGCTCCGAGCCATACACCATCGCCGTACGTCCGTCCTCGGCAGTGGTGCCGATGCCGTTCGTGCCGACGTACTCCTCGGCGTAGCTGAAGCCGGGTGCGAGGCTGATGTCGTCGAGATGCCGGTGCAGTGCCCGGTCGCCGGTCCTGCGCTCACGCACCCGTCCCTTGGAGTCCGTCAGGATGAGGCACATCGGGGTGCCCTGAAGCGCGTCGGAGAGCCGGTCGAGGACCGGTCGGGCGGCCGTGGCGAGCCGGGAGTGCGGGTCGAAGTTGGCGTTGTAGGGGGCCTGGATGCGGTCGGCGTCCACGCCGAAGAAGCGTGAGCGTTGCCAGGAGTCGAGGATGGGCGGGCGCACCTCGGAGGACGAGACGTCCCCGCCCTCCAGGAACCGGACGCGCTCACGGACGGGGTTGAGGTGCGGGACGGGGCGGCCCTGGCCGAGCAGGGAGCCGGTGTGCGACCGTCTCGCCGTCTCCAGGGGTTCCACGGGTTCCACAGGTTCCATCGGCTCTGCGCCTTCTGCCGTGCGATGACTCTCGGGGTTCCGGCATTTCCCGCACGTTAAGCCCGGGGGTCCGATAGTGGCCATACCCGGGATGTGACGCCTGTCTCAACGTGAGACGCGCGGCTGCCGCACGCGCCCCGACGATGGTCGACGTCCCGGTCACCGACGGCAGTGCGCCGCCACGAGCGCCGGGCCGAACGAGGTCCCCTCCCTCCGACACCGGCCGTGCCGGGAGCCGGAGGGAACCCCCATCGCTGCCGAGTCAGCCGGAGGAGTATCACCCGTGAGCCGACAGAGCCTGAGCAAGGCGCACAAGAAGATCACCGAGTTGTCGTGGGATCCGACGTTCGCGACGCCTGCCACCCGCTTCGCGACCGACTACCGTTTCGACAAGGCCCCCAAGAAGGACCCGCTCAAGCAGGTCCTGTGCTCCTACTTCCCGATGGAGGAGGAGAAGGACAACCGGGTCTACGGCGCGATGGACGGCGCGATCCGCGGCAACATGTTCCGCCAGGTCCAGGAGCGCTGGATGGAGTGGCAGAAGCTGTTCCTGTCCATCATTCCCTTCCCCGAGATCAGCGCCGCCCGCGCGATGCCGATGGCGATCGGCGCGGTGCCCAATCCGGAGCTGCACAACGGGCTCGCGGTGCAGATGATCGACGAGGTACGTCACTCGACGATCCAGATGAACCTCAAGCGCCTCTACATGAACCACTACATCGACCCCGCCGGGTTCGACATCTCCGAGAAGGCGTTCGCCAACTGCTACGCGGGCACCATCGGCCGGCAGTTCGGCGAGGGGTTCATCACCGGAGACGCGATCACCGCCTCCAACGTCTACCTGACGCTGGTGGCGGAGACGGCCTTCACCAACACCCTGTTCGTGGCCATGCCCGCCGAGGCCGCCGCCAACGGCGACTACCTGCTGCCCACCGTGTTCCACTCGGTCCAGTCGGACGAGTCCCGCCACATCTCCAACGGCTACTCGATTCTGCTGATGGCGCTGGCCGACGAGGGCAACCGGCAACTCCTGGAGCGTGACCTGCGCTACGCCTGGTGGAACAACCACTGCGTGGTGGACGCCGCCATCGGCACGTTCATCGAGTACGGCAGCAAGGACCGCCGCAAGGACCGCGACAGCTACGCCGAGATGTGGCGCCGCTGGATCTACGACGACTACTACCGGTCGTACCTGATCCCGCTGGAGAAGTACGGCCTGAAGATCCCGCACGACCTCGTCGAGGCGGCGTGGAAGCGGATCTGGAACGACGGCTACGTCCACAAGACCGCCCAGTTCTTCGCCACCGGCTGGCCGGTGAACTTCTGGCGCATCGACGGGATGACCGACGACGACTTCGAGTGGTTCGAGTCCAAGTACCCCGGCTGGTACGCCGAGTACGGCGCCTGGTGGGAGGCGTACAACCGGATGCGGCATCCCGGTGCCAACAAGCCGATCACCTTCGAGGACGTCGGCTATCAGTACCCGCACCGCTGCTGGTCCTGCATGGTGCCCTGCCTGGTCCGGCAGGACATGGTGGTCGACAAGGTGGACGGGCAGTGGCGTACGTACTGCTCGGAGACCTGCGCGTGGACCGACACCACCGCGTTCCGGCCCGAGTACGAGGGCCGTCCCACCCCGTCGATGGGACGCCTCACCGGTAAGCGCGAATGGGAGAGCTGCTACCACGGGCAGGACCTCGCCGACATCGTCCAGGACCTCGGTTACGTTCGCGACGACGGCAAGACGCTGATCCCGCAGCCGCACCTGGACCTCGACGACCCGAAGAAGCTGTGGACGCTCGACGACATCCGCGGCAACACGCTTATCAGCCCCAACGTGGCGCTCAACGAGATGTCCGACGAGGAGCGCGAGGCGCACGTCGCGGACTACCGCAGCCGCACCAACATCACACCGTCGAGGCCCTGACCGAACCCCAGGCAGGGGCGGCGACGTACCCGTCGCGGGGTCGCCGCCCCGGAAGGCTGGTCCTTGTGGGCGACAAGCACCGCATCCGATTCGAACCGGTCGGCATCGAGATCGAGGCCGACGAGGAAGAGACCGTACTGGACGCCGCGTTCCGCCAGGGCGTCAATCTCATGCACGGCTGCAAGGAGGGCCAGTGCTCGTCCTGCAAGTCCTTTCTGCTCGACGGCGACCAGCAGATGGAGCGCTACTCCACCTTCGCGCTCGCCGACTACGAGAGCGAGGAGGGATACGTCCTGCTGTGCCGCGTGCACGCTTATGGCGACCTCAGCGTCGAACTCATCAACTACGACGAGGAGATGCTCCTCTCCGGCATCCCACCGCGTGAGGCCCGCACCACCGTCGCCGCGGTACAGCCGCTCACCCACGACATCGTCCGGCTCGGCCTGCTGATCGACCCGGCTGACGAACTGCCGTACCGCACCGGGCAGTATCTGGACATCCAGGTGCCCGGTACCGACCAGTGGCGGTCGTTCTCCATGGCGGGCCTGCCCGCCGAAGGGCCCGGTGGCCAACTGGAGTTCATCATCAGGCGCTACCCCGGCGGCCTGTTCTCCGGGCTGCTCGACGGTGTCCTGACCCCGGGAGACCCGCTCACGGTCAAGGGTCCCTACGGCACCTGCGTGATGCGGGACGCACCGGACCGTGACCTGATCCTGCTCGCGGGCGGCGCCGGCATGGCGCCGATCCTGGCCCAGCTGCGCGGCCTGGCCGCCACCGGCAGCGCCCGGCGCACCCGGTTCTACTACGGGGCGCGCACCCAGCGGGACCTGTTCGCGCTCGACGAGATCGCCGAACTCGGTCGCGGCCTCAGCGACTTCGCCTTCGTACCGGCCCTGTCCGAGGACGGAGCGGGCGCGTACGAGCAGGGGCTGATCACCGAGGTCGTCGACCGGCACGAGGGCGACCTGTCGCGGGCCGACGCCTACCTGTGCGGCCCACCGCCGATGTGCGACGCCGCTTTCGAGCTGCTCACCGGCAAGGGCATGCCCGAGGAGCGGATCTTCCTGGACAAGTTCACCACGTCCACCGACGCCTGATCCGCGCCCACACCTGACCTACTGACCACTGCGAGGAGCCGTACGCATGACCACTCAAGCCGACAAGCCGGCCAAGGCCGAACGCAGCTTCCCCAAACCGCAGTTCACCGACGCCGAAGCCGGAGCTCTCGTCTTCCCGAGCTCCACCAGCCGTACCTTCTCCTACTACAAGCCGCAGAAGATGCGGGCCAGCATGTACGAGGACGTCACCTTCGACGTCCAGCCCGACCCGGAGCGCCACCTGCTGCAGGGCTGGATCTACGGCTTCGCCGACGGCTCCTCGGGCTACCCGCAGGACTGGACCGCCGTCAAGTCCTCGGACTGGCACCGCTTCCTCGACCCCAACGAGGAGTGGGAGCAGACGATCTACCGCAACAACGCCAACGTCGTGCGGCAGGTCCAGCAGAACCTCGCCAACGCTCGCAAGGCCGAGGCCTACGGGCAGTGGAGCCGCTCCTGGAGCACCTTCGTCGAGCGGCACGTCGGCGCGTGGATGCACGCCGAACAGGGCCTGGGCATGCACGTGTTCGTCGCGATCCAGCGCTCCGCGCCCACCAACATGATCAACAACGCGCTCGCGGTGAACAGCGTCCACAAACTCCGCTTCGCCCAGGACCTCGCGCTGTACAACCTCGACATCGAGGAGCAGCTCGACGGCTTCGACGGCTCCGCCCACCGGCAGGTGTGGCAGTCGGACCCCGCCTGGCAGGGCGTGCGGGAGAACACCGAACGGCTCACCGCCGTCCAGGACTGGGCCGAGGCCCTGTTCGCCACGAACCTCGTCTTCGAGCCCCTCGTCGGCGAGCTGTTCCGCAGTCACCTCGTCCTGCAGATCGCCGCCCGCAACGGCGACTACACCACCCCGACCGTGATGGGCGCCGGCGAGAACGACTACGACCGCGACCTGCGCTACACCCGGGCCCTGTTCACCCTGCTGCTCGGCGACGCCACTCACGGCGCAGGCAACAAGCAGGTCGTCCAGGAGTGGCTGGAGCGCTGGGCGCCGGTGAGCCTCGATGCCGCACGCCGGCTGCAGCCGCTGTGGTCGCAGCCCGCCGAGAAGCCCGTCCGCTTCGAGGACAGTCTCGACCGCGCCAAGGAGCGCTTCGCCCGCCTCCTCGAGGACCTGGGCCTTGAGGCACCCGCCGACCGCACGAGTGAGAGGACCGCCCAGTGACCACCGCCCCGCAGCCGTTCAGCGCCGACCGCACCTCGTCGAACATGTGCGGCGTGACGCTGATGAACAACCAGAACGGCCATGTCGTCGCCGATGTGATGCGCGCCAAGGAGAACGTCACTGTCACCGACTTCCCGTCGATGATCCGCGTCGACGGCGAGCGGGTGCTCACCTTCGACTTCGAGGAGATCTCGGGCGCCCTCGGCTTCGAATTCGACGTTTCCGACTTCGAGGAGATCATGTCCACCCACTACGGGCGCATGGTCCACCTCGACGACCGCACGGTGCTCTTCGCCAACCCCGAGGACGCCGCCGAGTACATCGACTTCGACCTCAGTCCGGTCGACTGATTCCCGGAGGAGGGGTCACATGTACCGCAAGGACGGCGTCGACTACTTCATCGTCGACGGTCACATTCACTTCTGGGACGCCAGCGAGGAGAACACCGCCAACAAGTACGGCGAGGGCTTCATCCGCTGCTTCTACGACTACCAGCGCAACCTCAGCCCCCAGGAGTGGGTGTGGCCGCTGGAGAAGTTCCGCAAGTACAGCGAACAGGACCTGGTCCACGACCTCTTCGACACCGGATACGTCGACTGGGGCATCTTCCAGCCCACGTACCTCAACGAGTTCTACCGCGACGGTTTCAACACCACCGAGCGCAACGGTCAGTTGGCCCGCAAGTACCCCGACCGGCTTATCGTCAACGGCGCTTTCGACCCGCGTGAGGGCGAGGCCGGCCTGGAGCGGCTGCGGAAGCTGCACGCCGAGTGGAACCTGCGGGGCGTCAAGCTCTACACCGCCGAATGGCGCGGCTCCTCCAAGGGCTGGAAGCTGAGCGACGCCGAGGCACAGGACTACCTGGCGCTCTGCCAGGAGCTCGGCATCCGCAACGTTCACGTCCACAAGGGCCCCACCATCTGGCCGCTGAACAGGGATGCGTTCGACGTCGCCGACATCGACCACGCGGCCACCGCCTTCCCCGGGCTGAACTTCATCGTGGAGCACTCCGGGCTGCCCCGCCTGGAGGACTTCTGCTGGATCGCCGCCCAGGAACCCAACGTGTACGCGGGCCTGTCCGTGGTCATGCCGTTCATCCACTCCCGCCCTCGCTACTTCGCCCAGATCATCGGCGAACTGCTGTACTGGCTCGACGACAACCGGATCGTGTTCGGCAGCGACTATGCGATCTGGAGCCCGAAGTGGCTGATCGAGAAGTTCGTCGACTTCCAGATCCCCGAGGACCTCCAGTCCGAGTACGGCGTCCTCACCACCGACGCCAAGCGCAAGATCCTCGGCCTCAACCACGCGCGCCTGTACGACCTGAAGGTCCCCGGGAGCGCCCAACTGCCCGTTGCCGCCTCGGTGACGGCATGACTGCCGTCACCGAGGCGGTCGACCGGGTCACCGCCGTCAACACGGCACTGGCGGCGGTGCTCGACCCGGAACTCGACCGCCCCATCACCGAACTCGGCTTCGTCCGCTCCGTCAGCGTCGGCGCCGACGGCTCGGTGGAGGCCAGACTCCGGCTGCCCACCTACTTCTGCGCTCCCAACTTCGCCTGGCTGATGGTGGAGGACGCCCGGCGCGAGCTGGCCCGGCTGTCCTGGGTGGGGGAGTGCACGGTGGTCCTGGAGGACCACTTCGCCTCCGATGAGATCAACCAGGGCGTGGGCTGCGAAAAGTCGTTCGCCGAGGCGTTCCCGGGGCTCGCCGATCCCGACCGCATGCAGGAGCTGCGCGCCGTCTTCCTACGCAAGGGGCACCTGGCAGCCCAGGCCCGGCTCGGCAAGCGGCTGCTGGAGCGGGGCTGGGCCCACCGGCAGCTGGCCGACGCGGTCCTGGGCGACCTGCCCGAGCGCCTGACGGTGACGCTGCGCCGCCGACGCGCCCTGCTCGGCCTCCCGGCGGACGTGTCGGCGCCGCTGTTCACCGACAACGAGGGGCACGCCGTGCCCTCCGCCGGTGTGGAGCGGCACCTGCTCATGGGCCGTACAGCCGGTGTCGGTATCGGCGCCAACACCGAGTTCTGCGAGGGCCTGCTGGCCACTCGTTACGCGCCGGCCGGCTGGACGGAAGTACGACGTGGAAGGGAGGAAACGTCATGAAAGCCGTACGACTGCACCAGTACGATCACCAGCTCCAGCTCGACGAGGTGCCCGACCCGGTGATCTCCTCACCGCTGGACGTGATCGTGAAGATCGGCGGCGCCGGTGTGTGCCGTACCGACCTGCACATCATCGAGGGCCAGTGGGAGGCCAAGAGCGGGGTGGGCCTGCCGTACGTCCAGGGGCACGAGAACGCGGGCTGGGTCGCGGAGGTCGGATCCGCTGTCACCTCTGTCGCTCCCGGCGACCCGGTGATCCTGCATCCGCTTGCCACCTGCGGACTGTGCGCCGCCTGCCGGCGAGGCGACGACGTGCACTGCGCGGCGAGCGCCTTCCCCGGCATCGACTCCGACGGCGGCTTCGCCGAGTACCTGCGGACCAACGCCCGCGCGGTCGTCCCGCTCGATGCGGGCCTCGCCCCGGCCGACGTGGCCGCGCTGGCCGACGCGGGCCTGACGGCGTACCACGCCGCGAAGAAGGCGGCCCGCACGCTCGCTCCGGGAGACAAGGCCGTGGTGATCGGCGCGGGCGGGCTCGGACACATCGGCATCCAGGTGCTGCGCGCGCTCACCCCCGCCGAGCTGATCGTCGTCGACCGGTCGGCGCAGGCACTGAAGCTCGCCGAGACGCTCGGCGCGCACCACACGGTCGTCGGCGACGGCAGCCAGGTCGACCAGGTCGCCGAACTCACCGGAGGGCAGGGCGCCGAGGCCGTGCTCGACTTCGTCGGCGAGGGCGGCGCCCTGGAGGACGGAGTACGGATGCTGCGCCGGGCCGGCGACTACTACGTCATCGGTTACGGCGGAACCCTGTCCGTACCGACCATCGACATCATCTCCACCGAGATCAACTTCATCGGAAACCTGGTCGGCTCCTACACCGACCTGGTGGAGCTGATGGAGCTCGCGGCACAGGGACTGGTCACGCTCCACACCGTCACCTACCCGCTGGCCGACTTCGGCCGCGCCCTGGACGACCTGAACCAGGGCCGGGTGCGCGGGCGCGCCGTGCTCGTGCCCTGATCCGCACCCCCGAGCAGGTGGCGGCGGCCGATCCGTGGACCTTCGTTCACGAGGGTCGGCGCACCGCGGAAACCGCACACCCGGCCGCCGCCACCGCCCCGTACGCCCGCCGCCACTGCCCGTACCTTGCCGCATCCGAGCCGTACCCGAAGGGACGACACCGCCATGGCGAAGGAACTGCGCTTCAACGCCGAAGCGCGCGCACTGCTGGAGAGCGGGGTGAACGCGCTGGCCGACGCCGTGCGCGTCACTCTCGGCCCGAAGGGCCGCAACGCGGTCCTGGAGAAGCTGACCGGGCCGCCCACCATCACCAACGACGGCGTCACCATCGCCCGCGAGATCCAGCTCAGGAACCCCTTCGCCAACATGGGCGCCCAGCTGGTGAAGGAGGTGGCCACCCGCACCAACGGGGACGTCGGCGACGGCACCACCACCGCCACCGTGCTCGCCCAGGCGATCGTCCGCGAGGGGCTGAGGGCGGTCAACGACGGCGCCAATCCGGTGCTGTTGAAGAACGGCATCGAGGCCGCCGTGGCGGCCGTCGTCGAGGCGCTGACCATCCAGTCCCGTCCGGTCCGCACCGACGGCGAACTCGTCCGGGTGGCCGCCCTGTCCGCCAACAACGACCCCGTCATCGGCGAGGCCATCGCCCAGGCCGTGGCCCGCGTCGGCCGCACCGGCGTCGTCACCGTGGAGGAGTCGTCGGCGTTCGGGATCACCGTCGAGTACGCCGAGGGCCTCGAGTTCGACAACGGCTGGATCTCCCCGTACATGGTCACTGACCAGGGACGCATGGAAGCCGTCCTGGAGAACCCGTACCTCCTCTACTGCGACACCAAGATCACCAAGGTGCAGGAGCTGATGCCGATCCTCGAACAGGTCATGCGCACCGGCTCCCCGCTGGTCGTCATCGCCGAGAACGTCGACGGACCCGCGCTCGGGATGCTCGTCACCAACGCGGCGCACGGCACCTTCCGTTCACTCGCGGTACGAGCCCCCGGCTTCGGCTTCCGGCGCATCGCCGAACTGGAGGACATGGCCGCGCTCACCGGTGGTCGGGTCATCACCGGCACCGCGGGCCGGACCCTGGAGAGCGTCACCCTCGACGACCTGGGGCGCGCCGAGAAGGTCATCGCCACCGAACGCTCCACCGCCGTCCTCGGCGGGGCCGGCGGCGACGAGCGGGTGGCCGAACGCATCGAGAACCTCAAGATCGAGCTGGAGCGCGCCACCAACGAGCACGACCAGGACAAGCTCGGCGAACGAATCGCGAAACTCTCCGGCGGCATCGCCGTCATCCGCGTCGGTGCCGCGAGCGGCGTCGAGCTCAAGGAGAAGCAGATGCGCCTGGAGGACTCGCTCGCCGCCACCCGCGCGGCGGCCGAGGAGGGCGTGGTGGCGGGCGGCGGCGCGGCGCTGCTGCACGCCCGGACCGACATCGCCGCGCTCGACGGGCCCGGACCCGGCCGGGGCGACGGGGACGCCGCGGTGGGCCGCGCCATCGTGGCCAAGGCGCTCGCCGAACCACTGCGTTGGATCGCCATCAACGCCGGTCTCGACCCCGACGAGGCGGAAGCCAGGGTGGCCACGCTGCCCGTCGGCAGCGGCCTGGACGCCCTGCGCGGCGACTACGCCGACCTGCACGAGCGCGGGATCATCGACCCGGTCAAGGTCACTCGCAGCGCCCTGCTCAGTGCCGCGTCCATCGCCGCCCTGCTGCTCACCACCGAGACGCTGATCGTCGAGGAGATCATCGGCAACCCCGGCTCCATTCACTCCCCGGAGATCGGTGACCTCGCCGAGGGACTGCCGCGGCCGTCCAACATCCCGTAACAGAGGCGTGCCGGGTGGCGAGGCGGGCGCAACGCCCGTTCCGCCGCCATGCTCCGCCGCGGTGCCACGCACTTGGGCCGCCCGAACGCCCGCGCCTCACGTCCGACAAGCGTCGCGGCGACGCGTACGGGTGGCTTCCTCGGGCGCCGGATCCCGGCCCCTACGTACGTGTTTCAAGGAGCTGTCTCAAGGAGCATTGAATGATCTTCATCGCCGTACGCTTCACGGTCCGTCCGGCACACAGCGCCCAGTGGCTCGACCGCGTGGCCGACTTCACCGCCGCCACCCGGGCCGAGCCCGGCAACCTCTTCTTCGAATGGTCCGTCGACACCGTCGACCCCGACCGCTTCGTCCTCCTGGAGGCGTTCACCTCCCAGCAGGCGGGCGTCGAACACGTCAACTCCGACCACTTCAAGGAGGCGATGGCCTGGATGCCCGACGTGGTGGCCGTGACGCCCGACATCATCAACGTCGAGACGGAGGGGCAGGGATGGTCGCGGATGGCGGAGGTCACGCCACGGAGGTGACCACGTCGGGCTGCGGCGTTCTCGCGCTGACCGGTCGGTTCGGCCGACGCCCGCAGGGAGCGTCGGGTGCCTGATGAGCCTGTCTCTTGCCACTTCTGTCCAGCGGAGCCACACATGCCGAAGAGATTCGCCCGCAGCGCCTGGATCGCCTGTGCGACGACGATGGTGTTCCTGCTGGCCGCGTGCGGGATCGGGAGCGCGAGTGCGGCCCGTGCCGAGCGGCCGGTCGTCCTGACGACGTTCACGGTCCTGGCCGACATCGCCGCCAACGTCGCGGGAGACCACCTCCGGGTGGAGTCCATCACCAAGGCCGGTGCGGAGATCCACGGGTACGAGCCCACACCGGACGACATCAAGAAGGCGGCCAGAGCGGATCTGATCATCGACAACGGCCTGCACCTGGAAGCGTGGTTCGCGCAGTTCGTGGCCGAAATCGACGTGCCGCACGCGGTGGTCAGCGAAGGAGTCACGCCGATCGACATCGCCGAGGACGCCTACCGGGGACGGGCCAATCCGCACGCGTGGATGTCACCGCTGAACGTGCAGATCTACGTGGACAACATGGTGAAGGCGTTCAGCGACCTCGACCCGGACAACACGGCCGCGTTCAAGGCCAACGGCAAGCGCTACAAGCGACAGTTGCAACAGGTCCATGACGAACTCGTGGGCGCGCTGCGCCGCCTGCCGGACAACGAACGAGCACTGGTCACCTGTGAAGGCGCCTTCTCCTACCTGGCACGCGACGCGGGCCTGACCGAACGGTACATCTGGGCCGTCAACGCCGAGCAGCAGGCCACTCCGCAGCAGATCACCCGCACGATCGACTTCGTCGAACAGAACAAGGTCCCCGCGGTGTTCTGCGAATCCACCGTGTCCGACGCTCCGATGCGCCAGGTCGTCTCGGCCAGCGGCGCGCGGTTCGGTGGTGTGCTCTACGTGGACTCGCTGTCCGGACCGGACGGCCCCGTGCCCACCTACCTCGACCTGGTCCGCCACGACACGGACACCATCGTCACCGCCCTGACCGGGACCGTCCGATGACCGCGCCGGCGATCAACGTCGAGCAGGTAACGGTTCGTTACGGCGACGTCGTAGCGCTTGATCGCGTCACTCTGTCGCTGGCCGCCGGACGGGTGTGCGGGCTCGTGGGGATGAACGGCTCGGGCAAGTCGACGCTGTTCAAGACCATCATGGGTTCCCTGAAGCCGGACAGCGGCACAGTGCGCGTCAACGGCGGCCCGCCTGCGCGGGCACGCAAGTCCGGAGCGATCGGCTACGTACCCCAGAGCGAGGACGTGGACTGGGCGTTCCCGTTGTCGGTACGGGACGTCGTGATGACCGGCCGATACGGGCACATGGGCTTCACCCGGCGTCCGCGTCGCGCCGACCACGAGGCTGTGGACCACGCTCTGGAGCGAGTGCAGCTCGCCGATCTGGCCGACCGCCAGATCGGGCGGCTCTCCGGCGGCCAGCGCAAACGCGCGTTCGTCGCCCGCGGAATTGCCCAGGGGGCCGGCATCCTGCTGCTGGACGAGCCCTTCGCCGGTGTCGACAAGAGTTCGGAGGCCACGATCACGCGCCTGCTGCGCGAACTGGCCCGCGGCGGGGCCGCCGTCCTGGTGTCCACCCACGACCTGCACGCTCTTGCCGGCCTCGCCGACGAGGCGGTCCTGCTCATGCGCACGGTCCTCGTCCACGGCTCACCGGACGAGGTCCTCCGGCCCGACAACCTCGCGCGGGCGTTCGGTCTGGACGTGCTCCGGCGAGAGGAGACGGTGTGACCCTCTACGAGTTCCTCCTGGAACCCCTCACGTACAGCTTCATGGTCCGGGCCCTGGCGGCCACGCTCGTCGCGTCCGTGGTCTGCGCGGTGTTGTCCTGCTGGCTGGTACTCATCGGCTGGTCGCTCATGGGCGACGCCGTCTCCCACGCCGTGCTGCCCGGCGTGGTGCTGGCCTACGTCGTCGGTGCGCCGTTCGCGTTGGGTGCCATCGTCTTCGGCGTGCTGGCCGTCGCGCTCATCGGTGTGGTCCGGGACACCAGCCGGGTCAAAGAGGACGCGGCGATCGGCATCGTGTTCACCACCCTGTTCGCGCTCGGCCTCGTGCTGATCTCGGTCACCCCCAGCCAGACGGACCTCAACCACATCATCTTCGGCAGCCTGCTCGGCGTCGACACCACTGACCTGATCCAGATCGCGTCCCTCGGCGCGGTCACCCTCGCTCTGCTGATCCTCAAGCGCCGCGACTTCACCCTCTACGCCTTCGACCCGACCCATGCGCAGGCCATCGGCCTGTCCCCCCGTCTGCTCGGCGCGGCCCTGCTCGGACTGCTTGCCTTCACCTGCGTCGTGGCTCTCCAGGTCGCCGGTGTCATCCTGGTCGTGGCCATGCTGGTCATCCCCGGCGCGACCGCCTACCTGCTGACCGACCGATTCCAGCGCATGCTGCTGATCGCACCGGCCGTCTCCGCCGCCGCGGCCGTCACCGGCCTGTACCTGAGCTACTACCTGGACACCGCGTCAGGCGGCATGATCGTCCTGGTCCAGGGCAGCGTGTTCGCCCTCGTGTACCTTTTCGGCCCGAGCCACGGGCTGATCGGCACCCGGATCACCAGGCGCCGACATCACCAGGCACACACGTGAGAGGCGACGGCGATCGCAGTGGTCGCGGAGGGCCCCGCGAGGCTCTCTCCGAAGCGCCACCAGCGCGTCCTCGTACCGGTGCCCGCTGCATGTGGTCGCGGACGCCGCCTACCACGGCAAGGTACCGCGTGGCCTGCCGCACAACGCTACCCATGAGACAACTCGGCCGGCGCCACTTCCGCATGAGCTCCCGATCGCGCTGCGCGGCCGAGCGCTGAGGCACGTCGCTTCCTCAACTCCACTTGCCTCCTCGTGGGGTCCACCCCAGCCCCTTGCTAAGCGGACGGTGGTCCGCTACGTTCTCCCCGAAGTAGCGGACAGCAGTCCGTTTGGCGCAGCCGCAGCGTCGGATACGGCCAAGGCCCATGCCCGACCCCCCAGCGTTCGTGTCCAAGAACGCTCTGGCACGCGACCGGCGTACGCCGCTACCACCTGCCCGTCCGACCCGATCGGGTTCTGTCTGCGGAGGGACCAAGTGCTCGACATCGCCCAAGAGTTGAGTCGGTGGCTTGAGGAAGGCAGGGAGTTCGCCGTGGCCACCGTTGCCGGCGTCAGTGGCAGCGCGCCACGTGGACTCGGGGCCGCCCTCGCGGTCGACCGCGACGGCACCGCCATCGGATCGGTCTCCGGCGGCTGCGTGGAAGGGGCCGTCCATGACCTCTGCACGCAAGCGCTCGACGATGGCAGGACCGTCGTCGAGCGGTTCGGTTACAGCGACGAGGACGCCTTCGCAGTCGGCCTCACCTGCGGCGGGATCATCGACATCCTGGTCACGCCGGTCGCCGTCGACGCACCGGTCAGGGCGGTGTTCCGGTCCGCCCTGACCGGTGCTGTCCGCGACGAACCGGCAGCCCTCACACAGGTGATCCGCGGCCCGGCCGAGCTCCTGGGCAGGAGCCTGCTCGTACGCCCCGACGGCACCTACGAGGGATCGCACGGAGGCGACCGCGCCGTGCTGGACCGGACCGCGGCTGCCCAGGCACGCGCTCTGCTGGAAGCCGGCCGCACCGGCACGGTCGAGATCTCCGAGGACGGATCCCACTGCCCCGGCGGTCTCACCCTGCTCGTCGAGGTGAACATGCCTCCTCCCCGCATGATCGTGTTCGGGGCGATCGACTTCGCGGCGGCACTGGTCCGCGTCGGCAAGTTCCTCGGCTACCACGTCACCGTGTGCGACGCCCGCCCCGTCTTCGCCACCCGGGCCCGTTTCCCGGACGCCGACGACATCGTCGTCGACTGGCCCCACCGCTATCTGCGGAGCACACCGACCGACGCACGCACCGTCCTGTGCGTCCTCACCCATGACGCCAAGTTCGATGTGCCCCTGCTGCACGAGGCTCTGCGGATGCCCGTCGCCTACGTCGGTGCCATGGGCTCCCGCCGCACCCACGCCGACCGCGAGCGCAGGTTGCACGAAGTCGGGCTGGGGGAGCGGGAGTTGGCTCGGCTCAGGTCACCGATCGGCCTCGACCTCGGTGCCCGTACGCCCGAGGAGACCGCCCTGTCCATCGCGGCGGAGATCATCGCCACCCGACACGGCGGCACCGGCGTCCCCCTCACCGATGTCCGCTCGCCCATCCACCGCGACGCAGGTCCGCTGGCCGTACTGCGGACCGTACTGGGAGTCGCCTGACGGCCGCGCCCGGCGCGTCACAAGCAAGGCAACCGACCCACTCCGAACCTCCAGGTTCCGAGACCGGCAAGACCCGCCCATATACCCGCAGATCAATTTGGAGATCGTCATGAAGCGCCCCACACTCAGCCGCCGCGTCACTCTTGCCGGCGTCGGTGTCCTCACCACAGCCGCACTGGCCGTGAGCACCACCGCCTTCGCCGGCACCGAGACCGCACCGAAGTCGTCCGCCGCGGCCGCCTGGCCCGCCGCCCAGGCTGCCAAGGAAGCGCGCAACAAGCGGATGGCGCTCGCCTTCGTGGACCTCGCCCTCAACAAGAAGCAGCCGCAGAAGGCCGCCGACCTCTACCTGCGCGACCCCTACATCCAGCACAACCCCCAGATCACCAACGGCAAGAAGGCGTTCGTCACCTGGGCGACGAACTTCATCAAGGCGGTACCGGATGTCAGGGTGGACTTCAAGCGGGTCCTCGCCGACGGCGACCTCGTGATGATTCACAGCCGCCTGACCACATCCGCGACCGACCGAGGGACCGCGGTGGCCGACATTGTCCGGTTCAAGAACGGCAAGATCGTCGAGCACTGGGACGTCCTTCAGGCGGTGCCCGAGACCTCGGCCAACGGCAACACCATGTTCTGACCACACAGGGCTGTCACACAATGGCGCCGCGCTGTGCTGGGTCATGATCGGCTCGTGGTGCTGCGCCCGGGGGAGTCGGAGTGCCGAGGGTCGGTCCGCCGCGCTCCTGGCCGCCGAATCCGTCCTGCAGCCCGGAGGAGGTAACCACCCTTCTCCTGCCGCCCGTCAACAGCAGCCTGTCCGAGCAACGGGCACGGGGCACTCTCGCTGAACGGCGCGGCCACCGGTCAGCCCCTCACAACCACCTGTACCCCCGACGAGGGAGAGTGGACATGTCCACCAAACTTCCCGATGCAGCCGCATCTCCATCCGCCGAGCCCCCCTCGGCGCCGACCCGACGTACCTTCATCGCGACGACCACCGTGGTCGGAGGGGCTGCCCTGGCCGGCGGCCTGGTCGTGGCGCCGCGCGCGCTCGGCACCGAGGAAGCGGAGGCCGCCGACGCATCGCCCAGCAGTAGCGTTTCCCTGACGGTCAACGGCGTCCGGCGCACCGTCACGGTCGACAACCGCACCTCGCTGCTGGACCTCCTGCGTGAGCACCTTGACCTGACCGGCGCCAAGAAGGGCTGCAACGCCGGGGCCTGCGGCGCCTGCACCGTCCTGGTCGACGGACACCGGGTCAATTCCTGTCTGACGCTGGCGGTGCGGCTGGAAGGCGCCGAGGTCACCACGATCGAGGGCCTGGAGAAGGGCGAACGCCTCCACCCGCTGCAGCAGGCGTTCATCGACCAGGACGCCTTCCAGTGCGGTTTCTGCACCTCCGGCCAGATCATGTCCGGTGTCGCGTGCGTCCAGGAGGGCCACACCGACTCCGCGGAGGAGATCCGGGAGTGGATGAGCGGCAACCTCTGCCGTTGCGGCTGCTATGTGAAGATCGTGCGCGCGGTCGAGCAGACCGCCCGCGGGAAATGAGGCCCGGCCACCATGTATCCCTTCTCCCTCACCAAGGTCTCCGACACCCAGGGCGCGCTCAACGCCGGGCGACGAGGCGGACGTTACATAGCCGGCGGCACCACCCTGGTCGACCTGATGCGCGAGACCGTCGAACGCCCCGAGACGCTGGTCGACATCAGCGCCCTGCCCTTGCGCGAGGTCACCGTCGCCGAAAACGGCAGCCTGCGCATCGGCGCCCTGGTGCGGATGTCCGAAGCTGCCGCGCACACCAAGGTGCGCACCACCTACCCGGTCATCTCCCAGGCACTGGAACTGAGCGCGTCGCCCCAGCTGCGCAACATGGCCACCATCGGCGGCAACATCATGCAGCGCACCCGGTGTACGTACTTCCGTGATGTGTCCGCCGCCTGCAACAAGCGCGAGCCGGGCTCCGGCTGTGCGGCCCGCGCCGGCTTCAACCGCACCCACGCGATCCTGGGTACGTCCGAGTCCTGTGTGGCCACGCACCCCTCCGACGCCGCTGTGGTCTTCGCGGCGCTGGAGGCGAGCGTGCACCTGTTGGGGCCGGACGGCCGGCGCACGGTCCCGTTCGCCGACTTCCTGCTGAAGCCCGGCAGTACCCCGAACCGCGAACAGGCCCTGCGGAAGGGTGAGTTGATCACCGCTGTGGAGATCCCGGCCCTCCCGCGCCCGCTCAGGTCCGGTTATCTGAAGGTGCGTGACCGGCAGTCGTACGAGTTCGCCCTGACCTCGGCGGCCGTCGCGCTGCACATCCGCGGTGGTGTGATCCGTGCGGCGAAGGTGGCGGCCGGGGGAGTGGGCACCGTGCCCTGGAAGCTGCCTGCCGTCGAAAGAGCCCTGATCGGCGAGCGGCCGTCGAAGGCCCTGTGGGCCGAGGCGGCCGAGCGGGCGGCGGACGGGGCCCGCCCCCTTCAACACAACCGCTTCAAGGCCGAGCTGCTCAAGCGCACCGTCGAACGCCAGCTGCGCACCGTAGGAGGCACCAAGTGAGCCAGCCACAGGCAGCTGTCGGCGCTTCCGTCGCCCGGGTCGACGCACGGCTGAGGGTCACCGGGAGATCGAAGTACGCCGCCGACAACAACCCCGACGGGGTCGTGCACGCGGTCATCGTCGACAGCACGGTCGGCCGTGGCCGTGTCACCGGCATCGACGCCCGCGCCGCCGAAGCCCAGCCCGGCGTGCTGAAGGTGATCAGCCACCTCAACGCGCCCAAGCTCCCGCCTCTGCAGGGGGGATGGCCGCCCGCCACCTCACTGCGGGCCTTCCAGGACGACCGCGTCCGGTTCTTCGGGCAGCCCGTCGCGGTGGTGGTGGCGACCACGCTGGAGACGGCACAGCACGCCGCGAGCCTGGTGGAGGTCTCCTACGACGCACAGTCTCCCTCGACCGACATTGGCGCCGCCGACCCCGCGGGCAATCCCCAGACCTATGCGCGCGGCGACGCGGACGGGGGACTGGAGACCGCCGACGTCAAGCTGGACCTGGCGTACAAGATGGCTCGCAACCACCACAACCCGATGGAACCGGCCGGCACCGTCGCCCGCTGGGACGGTGACAGGCTCACCCTCTGGGAGAAGACCAACTGGGTGGGCGGCACCGTGATGACCATGGCCGCCGAGTTCGGCATGGCGCCGGACAAGGTCCGTATCATCGCGCCGGTCGTCGGCGGCGGCTTCGGCAGCTCCGGCCGGACCTGGGTGCACACCGTCATCGCGGCCATGGCCGCCCGCGAGGTGAAGCGCCCCGTGAAACTCGCGCTCACCCGCCGGCAGACGTACTTCGGTGTAGGTTACCGGCCCGCGTACGAGTACGGACTGCGCCTCGGTAGCGACCGGCGGGGCCGCCTGACCGCGTCGGCGCACGACGTCCGCGCCGAGACCTCCAGCTTCGAAACGTTCAGGGAAAGCGTTCTCGTTCCCGGCCGGATGCTCTACAGCACGCCCAACGTCCGCCAGGCGTACGGGCTCGTACCGCTGGACGTGAACACGCCGCAATACATGCGCGGCCCCGGCTACGCCAGCGGCGCCTATCCCGTCGAGTCGGCGATGGACGAACTCGCCCACGAACTGGGCGTGGACCCGATCGAGCTGCGGCTGCGCAACGAACCCTCCGCCGACGAGTCCAGCGGGCTGCCGTTCTCCACCCGCCGCCTGCGCGACTGCTACACCATCGGTGCCCGCGAGTTCGGCTGGCACCGGCGCAACCCCAAACCCCGCTCGACGCGCGACGGTGACTGGCTCATCGGTAGGGGGATGGCCGCCGGTGTCTACGACACCCAGCGCGGCCAAGCCCAGGCCTCGTTCAGGCTGGATGCCGACGGCACCGCCCTGGTGCAGTCCGCCACCAGCGACATGGGTCCCGGCACGGCCACGTCCATGACCCAGGTCGCCGCCGACGCCCTCGGCCTGACCATGCGCCAGGTGACCTTCCGGCTCGGCGACTCCCTCATGCCCCCGGCCACCATCCATGCCGGCTCGCGGACCATGGCCAGTGTCGGCTCCGCCGTCCAGGACGGTGGCGACAAACTGCGCAAGCAGGCGATCAAGCTCGCGGTCGAGGACGAAGGATCACCGTTGTACGGTGTCGACCCCGCCGCCGTCGTGGTGCGCGGCGGCCGGCTGTACGGCAAGGACACCCCCGCGCGCGGGGAGACGTACCAGCGGCTCCTGGCCCGCAACAACCTCACCCACCTGGAAGCGCTCGGCTCGTACGCCGGGGCTTCCGGATCGGAGAAGTTCTCCTTCTACGCCTACGCCGCGACCTTCGCGGAAGTGGCCGTCGACGTAAAGCTCGGCCTGGTGCGGGTCCGGCGCATGGTCGGTGTGTACGACGCCGGCCGGATCATCAGCCCGAAACTCGCCGACAGCCAGGCCATCGGGGCCATGGTCGGCGGCATCGGCCAGGCCCTCCTGGAACACACGGTCACCGACCACCGCGACGGCCGGATCGTCAACGCCAACCTCGCCGACTACCTCGTGCCGGTCCACGCCGACATCCCCGCGGACCTGAAGGCGATCTACGTCGACGGGGAGGACTACGAGGCCGACCCGATCGGCGTCAAGGGACTCGGGGAGATCGTCATCGTCGGAGTGGCGCCCGCCATCGCCAACGCGGTCTTCAACGCCACCGGCCGCCGGATCCGCGAACTGCCCATCACCCCCGAAGCCCTCCTCTGAACGCCCGGGCGGCTCGGTCCACCCGCCGGCCACCCGGGCGTTCCCACCAACGTCCGGCGGCTTCAGACGCCCCGCCGCCGGACACCAGGGCCGCCGCCGCGTCCCCCACCCCGGCGTCCCCCTCCCCCAGGGCACGGCGGCGGCCCGCTCAGGCAACGCATCTCCCTGAGCGCACGCCATGCCGACCATCGCGGACACACCACACTGCTGGGGTGGCGAGGCCCGCCCCCTCGCCCTGGCCACGGTCGTCGACGTCACGGGCGGCACTCCCCTCCCACCTCGCAGCGCATGCGGGAGGCCGGCGAGGTGCCGGGCGTCGTTGGATCCCGCCCCTTGCCGGTGTCACGTGGTGTCGAGCAGGCGTTTGGGGTGCATGCCGTCGACCATCCCGATGAAGGGCGGATGGATGCTGTAGCCGAGCATCCGGCGGATGTCCTCGGACACCACTCGGACGGTGTCACGGGTGGTGGACAGGGTGAACGCCTCTTGCGGCCGGAGCCATGGGTCGCAGTACTGGGCCGTGACGGCCAGGCGGGATTGGTCGGACGTGTTGGCGCCGCCCCCGTGCCACAGTGTGCCGACGAAGAAGACGCATGAGCCGGGCGGCATGACGGCCTTCACCCGGGTGTCGCCGTCGGCCGGTTGGCGACTGTCGTCCCAGTGGTGGCTGCCCGGCAGGACCACGGTGGCGCCGTTGTCCTGGGTGAAGGCATCGATGGACCACACCGTGGCAGCACCCAGCGGCGGCCGAGGACGGGGTGCGGGGTACACACCGTCGTCGTGGTGCAGCAACTGGGCGTCCTCGCCGGGAAGGATGTTGATGACCTGGAGCTGGGAGAGCAGGTAGTTGGGCAGAAACAACCGGTCCAGCAGGGCCAGCACTCTCGGGTGGTCGACCATACGGTCACAGGCTCGGGTCTTGTTGAGGACGCTGTAGACGCGCTGGGTCACCCGGCCCTCGAAGGTGTTGCGGCCGGTCCTGTCCAGCAGGGGCATCACGGACGCCCGGATTTCCTGGCACTCGGCTTCGGTGAGCAGGTTGTCCAGGATGACGTATCCGTCGCGCTCCAGGGCGGCGAGATCGGCGTCGACTACAGCGGCGGGGACTGTGACTCCACTGCTTTCTGTGGCCCTGTGCCGTCGAGCCAGGTCGGTGTGGAGGCCGTCGATCGAGTCGATGGTGTCCACGGGGTTGTGGCCGGCGGGAGGGACGGGCATGTGAGACACGGCGTTGTGCTCCCCTCAGGAGAAGGACGGTGGTGGGATCAGTCCCACGGCGCCGGAGACGAAGGCCCACAGTTGGGCGACGAGGTCCTTGGCCGGCGGGCGCGGGGTGCGGGTGAGGGCGGTGGAGATCAGGGCATGAGTGCCGCCGAGTGTGGCCGCGGCGAGGAATTCCGGATCGCGGTCGGCCGGGAGTTCGCCGGCGTGCTGGGCGCGCGCCATGTTGCGGGCGCCCAGTTCGATGAGCGTGCGCAGCTGACGTGTGTTGGCCGCGGCGACCTCCGCGTCGCCGACCAGGCCTCCCAGCAGAACGGGCGCCAGAGGTTCGGCGTACAGGAAGGCCACCCAGTCGCGAATCCGCTGCTGTTCCCGCTCGGCCCAGGTGGTGGAGGCGTACTCGCGTAGGGCCGCTGCCGCACCGAGCCGCTGGTAGAAGTCGTCCAGCACCGCGATCAGCAGACCGCTGCGGGTGCCGAAATACCGGTAGGGCAAACCTGTGCTCACCCCCGCCCTGCGGGTCACCGCGGCCACCTCCAACTCGCCGGTGGCGGCGAGTTCTTCGGCTGCGGCGCGCAGCAGCTTCTCCCGCGAGTTCGCGGATCGTGACGTCCTCGGTGAGGCCATGCTCCGAGTGTAAGTTGAGTTCAACTCATTAGACAAGGGCTGCCCACCAGAGCAGCGCCGCAGCCCACCGCTTCTGGCCGCAGGCCACGGAGATCAAGTACGCACTCGCCGGTCGAGGGCGTACTGGCTGTTGGCGTACCGATGCAGGTCGGCGAGTACCTCGCTGAAGCTGCGCCGCACCGGTTCACTCCGGTGGGCCGCATGGAGAAGTACGGTCACCGTCGTGCGGTGCGGCCACCGCTCGGCTGCCGTCGGCGGTGTGGATCTCATGAAGCCGCCCGGTGTGCGCTTCGGTGGCCGCGAACAGTTGGACGGGATCGCGACCGTCCCGAAGGCGACCGTGCCCGACCAGGTAGCGGTGGCGCTCACGCTTCCAGCGCCGGCGGCCGCGGTTCCCCCGCATCCGGGGGCGCGGCTGCATCAGGCGCCGGGGGAGTTTGGTCAGCGGTGGCTGGGTCCCCCGGCCCGGTTGTCGGAGCTGGTCTACGAGGGCCAGGTTGTCGCCCCGGACGCGCATCAGGGGACACGTGCCGGTCATGCGTACTGCCGACCGCTCCAGTCGAAGCCGTTCGCCCGCTATGGTGTCCTTTTAAGCGGACAGTAGTCCGATATCGGGGGCAGCTGTATCGGGCGGCTGTCCGGTCGGTGAGGGGCTTGCGGTGTGGGCCCGGAGGGAGGATGAGTGGAGTCGAGGAACGACGTGCCTCAGCGCTCCGATGCGCAGCGCAATCGTGAGCGCATTCTGGAGGTGGCGCTGGTCGAGCTGTCGCGTTCGGCGGACGTCCCGCTGACTGTGATCGCCAGGAAGGCGGGCGTCGGACAGGGGACGTTCTACCGTAACTTTCCCCATCGTGAGGCGCTCGTCCTGGAAGTGCACCGCCATGAGGTGCAGCAGCTCACCGACAGCGCGGCCGAGTTGCTGAAGACCAGGGAACCCGACCTGGCCCTGCGTGAGTGGATGGACCGCCTCGCCCGCTTCGCCATGGCCAAGGCCGGTCTGGCCGACGCGCTGCGGCAGGCCACCCTTGCGACGGGTGGCCCGGAAAGGCCGGGGTACTCCCTGGTGGTCGACGCGATCGAGCTGCTTCTCGACGCCAACCACAAGGTCGGCGCCATCCGCCCGGGACTGACCGCCGACGACTTCCTCCTTGCCATCGCGGGCATCTGGCAGATCGACGTCAGCGGGGACTGGCATTCTCAGGCCGCCCGCCTCCTGAACCTCATCATGGACGGCTTGCGCGCGGGAGCGCCCGGGCGACAAAAGCCCGGTCCGTGAGGCCGACGAGGTGGTGGGAGTCGATGGTTTCCCGCCCCGCCCCGCCCCGCCTCGTGCCGGTGTCCTGTCGGCTGCTGTCCTGAATCCGGTCTGCGGCTCCAGGGTTGAACCAGATCTTGCTTGGCCAACCTCGTCGGCGGTCAGGCCGAGAACCTGCTCGGCGTGTGCTCGGCTGCCGCTCACACGTGCCGAGGAGTCGAATCAGCGGCAGCGGCGCCGTCACCCCTGAGGGGAAAGCTTTCTGTGAAGCTATCGCGCTAGTGACCTATAGTGTAAGCGTGACAGCGACATCAGATCCCGTGGACGCGTGGATGCAAGCGTGGCATGCGGAACTGCCCGAGGTTTTGTTCGCCTCGTCCGAGCTGAGCAAGCGGATCATCTTCCTCTCCGCGGCCCTGGACCGCGTGATGCGGCGCGATCTGGCTGAACTCGGACTGACGGCGGCTGAGTTCGACGTGCTGGTGGCGTTGCGCAGGGCCGGTGAGCCGTACCGCATGAAGCCCAACCAGTTGGCCCGCTCCCTGATGCTCTCCACCGGCGGTACCACCAACGTCACTCACCGCCTGGTGGCCCGCGGCGCCGTCGCGCGGGAGGACGACCCGGCTGACGCCCGGAGTACCTGGATACGGCTGACATCGGATGGCATTGCCCTCGCCGAGCGCGCGGTCCTCGCCATCTCGGCCGAGCACGACGCCTTCTTCGAGGGGGTGCCGGCAGAAGTCATGGACGCGGCGACCGTCGCACTTCGGGACCTCATCACCTCCTGCCCGAGCCTGCTCCCCCGTGGGTCCGGGGCATCAGCCGCCCGAGCCCAGGGCCAGGCCTGAGGGTCGCCGCATCCTCGGGGGCGCCGAGCGTGTCGAAGGGCGCCGGAGGGGCCCGCGGGCGGCGGTGCGTCCATTGACCTGCCTGGCTGATGTGCACGCGGGCGGCAGTATCGCGTCGTGACAGTGGATCGGAAGAGGGCGAAGGGGCGGAGGGCCTGGACAGCAGGCTCCCGCTCGCTTGGCCGACGCCGGGGGAGTCGGTGTGAGCGGCGAAATCGTGGTCGCTGGTGGGTCCCGGGCAGTCGGACGTCCGGTGATGCTGCGCGGGTCGCTGCGTCGGGGCATGGGGCGGCACTGCCGTCACGCATAGCGACGCCGGTGCCGAGCGGCTCCGGGCGGAGGGGGGCGGTCTGTAATCGCCGTGCGCGCGGCGTCGAGAGGCGACCGGTCCGAGTGCCTCTCGTGTCCGGACCCCTGCCGCCGGCGGTTCGGGAACACTCTCATGGTGGCGGCCGACGCGATCTCGGCTTTCGCCCATCACCGCGGCCACGGTTTCGGGGGCTATCCGGCGGTCTTGCGGTTCTGCCGGGACGTGCGCCGAGCGATGTTCGGCCGCGTGGTGGAGCGGGGCTGTGAGCGGTGGCGGACATCGGCGGAGGGCGTCGGGAACCGGCCTCCCGACCCCGGCCCTACGACCGTGCCGGTACCCGCGGCCGACGCCCCCGAGCGACAGGTTGTGACTCTTGGCCTGATCTCGCGAGGAGCCCCGCGCGTTGCGCTCGGGGCTCCTCGGACTGAACTTGGGCTGTGTCAAGGCCCGTTCCAGCGCTTGAATGTGTCGGTGGGGGCGCGTCACACGGGCTTTATCTGTGCGACGACCTACGCGCCCTTGCGGTTTCAGCGACGCCGCAGGCCACCGTCGACGAGGTGGACCTGGCCGGTGATGAACGAGGCGTCGTCGGAGGCGAGGAACGAGACGAGGTTGGCGACGTCCTCGGGGGCCTGCTGTCGCTTCAGGTTCTGAATGTCGACGTAGTGGGCGAAGGCCTCCTCGGAGAGGTGGGTCAGGGTGGCGGGCGTGGGGACGACGCTGGGAGCGAGGGCGTTGACCGTGACGTCGTAAGGTGCCAGGTCCGTGGCCAGCGCATGGGTGAAGCCGTTGATGGCGCCCTTGGCGGAGACATAGGCGACGAAGGCCGCCGGGGCTTCCCAGTAGCTCGACGAGGACATGCTGATCACCCGCCCATGCGCAGACCTCTTGAGGTCCTCGACGAAGGCCTTCGTGACCAGGAACGCGCCGGTGACGTTGATCGAGAACAGGTTCGTCCACTGTTCGAGCGACGTGTCCTCAAGGACGGCCAGCAAGGGGATGGCCGCGTTGTTGACGACGATGTCGACCGCGCCCAACTCCGCGTGGACCTGCTGGGCGAATGCGTTCACCGACTCCTGGTCGGAGATGTCGCCCTTGGCGCTGAAGAAGCGTCGGCCGTTCGCCTCGACGATCGCCTGGGTCTCCTCTGCGGGGTTGACGTCGAGGACTGCGATGTCGGCGCCTTCCTCGGACAGCTTCTGCGCGATAGCGCGGCCGATTCCGGCGGCGCCACCCGTAACGACGGCGATCCTGCCGTCCAGCTTCTTCGCCATGATGTTCGTTCCTTTACATGTGGGTGTGATGGTGATGCAGGTTCCGGGAGACGCGCGCGATGGCGTCGGCAGCCAGATCCTGAGACCAACTTCCGCTCCGTGCAAAGCTTTTGCCAAAGCAAGAGCGGCGGCGGTCTGGACTCGGGAGTGAACTCCGCGCTCGCAACTCCCTGGGGCCGGGAGCTGCATGGATGTGTCGTTCGTGTTCGCTTCGACGGGTGTTGTCTGCGCGGTCCAGGCGGTGTTCAGCGCCTGGAGGAAGGCTTTGACCGGCTGCGCACCCGACAGGGCGTGCCGGCCTGCGAAGGCCGGGCAAGTAGGCGTGGACGCACGTTCTCAGTCGCCGATCGTGACGACGATCTTGCCGCGGGCCGTGCCGGAGGCGAGGGTGGCAAGTCCCTCGGTTGCCAGGCACAGGGGGAGCACGTTGTGCACCTTGATGCCGAGCACGCCGACGGTGGCCTGCTCGGCCGGCGGAGCAGTGGTCTCACGCGATGGTGGCCGGGCCGCGGGTCAGTGATCGTTGACGGCGGCGGCGGTGGCGCGCAGGGCGCGGGCGGCCTGGTCGGGGTCGCCGTGGACGAGCTTGCCGTTGGCCTTCACGACCTGTCCGGCCACCAGGACCGTGTCCACGTTGTGCGGCTGCGCTGCCGTGACCACGGCCGCGATGGGGTCGCGTTCGGCGGTGAGCATGTTGAGGTCGTTCAGGCGCAGCATGATGACGTCGGCCTGCTTGCCGGGGCGTAGTGAGCCGATACGGTCGGCCAGTCCCAGGGCGGCGGCACCGTCCAGCGTGGCCATCTTCAGGACGTCTCCCACGGTCAGCGGAGGGTTGTCGGCGATCTGGCTGGCCAGCAACGCCGCGCGCATCAGGGAGAACATGTCGCCGGGCAGCGAGGAGACCGCGTCGACGCCGAGGCCGACGGTCACGCCGGCGTGGCGCAGTCGGTCGGCCACTGGCGCGCCGACGCGCATCTGAGCCTCTGTGGCAGGCGTGACCGAGGCGGTGCCGCCGGACTCGGCGATCAGCTTCAGTTCGTCGTCGTCGAGCGAGTTCCCGTGCACGTACAGGGTGTTGGCGCGGAGCAGGCCGTGCTCGCGCAGGGCGGTGATCGGCCGCGCGGCGACCGGACCGCTGCTGACGTGGATCGTCAGGGGGAGGCCCAGATCCTGGGCCAGGTGCCAGTCGGCGCTCACGGTCTCGATCGGCGCGAAAGACGGCCCGAGCGGGGCCAGCGCCATGGTGACCAGGGCCTGGTCGTCGTACAGGCGCTCCCTGCGGATCCGGCGTACGTCGTCCCGATTCGGGGCGCCGTGCGCCGGGAAGCCGTAGCCGAACACGGTGCGCAGCCCCGCCGTGTGCAGGGCGTCGACGGCCGCGTCGGCGTGCTCGGGGGTGTGCAGCGCATGCGAGAAGTCGATCAGGGTGGTGATGCCGACGTCCAAGGCCTCCAGCGCGCCGACCAGGGTCGCGGCGTGGACGTCCTGCGGCCGGAACCGCGGACCGTACTGCCCCAGGACCAGACCCATGTAAGCACCCAGGTCCAGGTCCGGGGCCCCAGCGCGCAGCGCCGTCTGCCACAGATGCCGGTGGGTGTCGACGAACCCCGGCATCACGATCCGGTCGGTGGCGTCGATCACGGTGGCGCCGTCCGCCGACAGCCCTGGTCCCACCTCGGTGATCCGGTCGCCCTCGATCAGGACGTCAGTGCCGGGCCGGGCGACCGGCGTGAGCTCGGTGTCGATGACGTAGCCGTTGCGCAGCAGAAAGCGGGTGTCGGTCATGGCTCGATCTTTCTCTCATGGAAAAGCTTTATGGAAAGCTACATTGAAAGTGAGGTGTGGGCAACCGTCCCTTCGCCGGAACTGGCAAACGGATCACGCGCCGCGGCGGCGTGCTGGCCCGGGGGTGTGGTCGCTGTTCCAGACGATTCGGGTCCGGCGGCCTCGTGCCCGATGGGGGAGTATCCCGTGTGAACGGTCCTCCGAGGTCGTCCTCACCAAGACGCTCGGCTCCGTCGACCGCGACCGCGACCGCGGTCGCGAGGAACGTTTCCTGGGCGTCGGCCCGGCGTCGAGAAGAACGGCTGGGAAGCCGAACGAGATGCTCGGCGTACGTCAACCGAGCAGCGGTAGTACCTTCGCGGCCCCGACTCGGCGGTGCTCCATCGCCTGTTCGGGCCCGTCCTGGTATCCGGTGAGCGGGTTACAGGACCTGCGCCTGTTCGGGCCGAACCGGCTGTCCTGATGTCGGGGACGGCGGCCGTGACGTTCCATGCCGCCGTAGCCGACCCGTGCGGCAACGGCGTTCTGCGTCGGCTCCGCTGGTGGCACCACCCCGGCGACCATCACTGCACGGATGCGGAAGCCGCCCGGTATATGGCCGACCCGGCGATGGGGATGCGGTCGGAGAAACCGGACGCCGGAGGATCCCGGCCCGAGGCAACGCCGGCCCCGATCAGGCGGGACCTCGACCACTTCGAACCGACACCTCGACGCCCGACTCGCTCCGGTAGGGGTGAAGGCCCCGCTCACCCGCGGGTCAGGCCCAACTCGCCCGCGCGCACGCCGGCCTGGAAGCGTGAGTCCGCACCCAGGGCGACGAGGAGCTCGGCGACCCTGCGGCGGTAGGTGCGCAGCGACATGCCCAGTTCACGTGAGGCCAGGACGTCGGTCACGCCGGAGCCCAGTGCGTACAGCACCTTGCGGGCTTGCGCGTCGATCCGGGGTCGGTCGGGGTCGAGGAAGGCCGCCAGGTCGGTGGCCGTCTCCCACGCGGCTTCGAACAGCGAGTACGCCCCGCTGACCAGGGCGGGTTCGGCACTCATCGTGTACGTGCGGTGACGACGACCGCGAGGGGACGGGGGCGAGAGCGTGGGGCCGGTAAGGATCATGGTGCGCCGGTCTATGAAGACCGTTCCCTGGAGCAACGGGGTGGCGGCGATGCGTACCTGAATGCCGTGTTCGGCCATCTCGCGCACGATCTGCCGGTCCCGCTCGTCGGTGAGCACGGCGGCACTGTAGAGCTTCCGGGCTCGACGTGCTCCGTCACCTTGTATCCGCAGGCGGGGCGCCTCGCGGGCGCCGGGCCAGGTATCGAGGTCGCGCGCGGTGTTGACCCATTCCGCGTCGTTCGACTCCGTCAAGGGTTTGATCCGCGCCCGGAGCTCAAGATCACCGTTGAGGACCATGAACTGTGGCATGCGTTCATTGTGCCTCTGGCAGCAAGGTGCCAAAGCCTGGTCGGCGCGTTTCGGGCCGTGGAGGCTGGGCCCATGAGCAAAGTCTTTCGTCTCGGCGGCGACCTGGCCATCAATCGGCTCGGCTTCGGAACCATGCGCCTGCCGTCCCAGCAGGGCATGGGGGGTCCCGCCCGCGACCCCGAGACCGGCCGTGCCGTACTGCGCCGCGCCGTCGAACTCGGCGTCAACCACATCGACACCGCCGACTTCTACGTCAGCGCCGGCGGTGCGGTGCGCGCGAACACCCTGATTCGCGAGGCCCTGTACCCCTATCCGTCCAACCTGGTCATCGTCACCAAGGTGGGCCCCATCATCCGCGACGGTGGCCTCCACCACGCCACCCCGGCCGACATGCGTGGCCTTGTCGAGGCCAACCTCGAAGGCCTGGGCGTGGACCGCCTCGACATGGTCTACCTGCGCATCGGTCCCATGGAACCCCCGCGCGGCGAGTCCCTCGCCGACCGCTTCGAGGCCCTCGCGGCGTTGCGTGAGGAGGGCCTGATCCGTCACCTCGGCCTCAGCAACGTCGACACCGACCATCTCGCGGAGGCTCGCGCCATCGCACCCGTGGCGGCCGTGCAGAACCACGCCGGTCAGCGCCACGAAGCGGACCTTCTGGCCGCTTGCGAGGAGTCCGGCATCGCTTTCGTGCCGTTCTTCCCGGTGGGGGGCGGTGGAGGGCTCGACGACGAGCGGCTGCCCAAGGTCGCGGCCCGGCACGGCGCCACCGCCCACCAGATCAGCCTGGCCCGGCTGCTGGCCTCCTCGCCGGCAGCCCTGGCCATCCCCGGTACGGGCTCGCTCTCTCACCTGGAGGAGAACATGGCCGCCGACGAGATCACCCTCACCGAAGAAGATCTCGCGGACCTCGCCTGACCTCCACGGGCTGTCGGAACGCCCCTGGGGAGAACCGCCGCCATGAGCATCGTCGTGATGACGGGCCGACCGCCGGAATCGGTAGGCACGCGGCCCGTCCTCCCGCCGACCGACCCGCAGTTCAATGAACCCGGACCGGCGCAGTGCCGGTGACTACGAGACGATCTTCGCCGTCAACCCTCTCGTCCACTGCCTGCCGACAGGGATGCTCCTGCTCGCCATGGCAGACGGTGGACGGCTGATCGTCACCAGGAGCGACACACGACCCGGCCATGACGCCGATGGCGCCCAGGACACTCGAGTTGCGGGCCCTCGTGCATCCCTCCCCAGGGCGGTGGCGCACGCTCGAACGTTCGCGCCGCGCCTCGTGCCGCACATCGTGCGTTCGGCGACCCGGCGGAAGGCGCCCAGGCCGGTGCCGTGTCATTGTCCTTGTTCGGCGATCGCGGAATGGATACCGCGTTCTCAAGGGAAGGACTGCGCCAGGCCGTGGTCATCGTCTTCGTAGTCGTCGCAGTCGCCGTTCTGGCGGTGTTCGTCACGCTCCACTGGTACGCGTGGCGCCGTCTCATACGCGAAACCTCGCTCCCGGGCTCCGTCCACCGGCGAGTCGGGAACGCAGTCTTCGTGGCCGGGCCGGTGCTCACGGTTGGTGCCCTGACGGGCGGATTCACGGACATCCCGTTCGGCCTGCAGCGCGTCATCGCCTGGCCCGGAAACCTGTGGCTGGCCCTCTTCCTGTATCTGCTGCTCGCGCTGCTGGCAGGTGAGGCCGTCCGCCCCGTGCTGCGGTGGTGGCTCGCCCGCCCGGGCGCCGGCGCCGACACTGAGCAACGGGCTTCACCGGCGGAGGACTCCACAGCCGCACGGCCCGTCGAGCCCGGCCTGACGGAGGGCCAAGAACGTCTCGCCCTGATCGGCGACAAGCGAGTCGGCAGGGCGGAGCTGGGCGACTCCGGTATCGCGCAGGGAACGGCCGAGCCGGTATCGGCGCCGGAACGCCCGCGCGGGCGGGAGCCTGAGAACTCGTCCGGCGCCGCTCCGTCGCGCCGCCTCTTCGTCTCTCGTGTGGTGGGCGGCGCGGCCGCGGCCGTGGCCCTTGGCACCGTCGGCTACGGCACGTACGGCGTACTCCGTGGACCTGAGGTGAAGCGGCTCACCATTCCGCTGGCCAAGTTGCCTCGCAGCGCACACGGCTTCCGGATCGCGGTGGTCAGCGACATCCACCTCGGCCCGATCCTGGGCAGAGGCTTCTCCCAGCGGGTCGTCGACACCATCAACGCCACCCGGCCCGACCTGATCGCCGTCGTCGGTGATCTGGTGGACGGCAGCGTCGAGGACCTCGGCCCGGCCGTCGAACCACTCGCCCGGCTGCGGGCACGGCGCGGCTCCTACTTCGTCACCGGCAACCACGAGTACCTCTCCGGTGCCGAACAGTGGGTCGAGAAGGTACGGGAGCTGGGGTTGCGTCCGTTGGAGAACGTCCGCACCGAGATGCCCGGGTTCGACCTCGCGGGCGTCAACGACATCCAGGGCGAAGGCGAGGGCCAGGGCCCCGACTTCGCCAAGGCGCTCGGCGACCGCGACCGCTCCCGCGCCGCCGTCCTCCTCGCCCACCAGCCCATCGTCATCCACAACGCCGTCCGTCACGGCGTCGACCTCCAGCTCTCCGGCCACACCCATGGCGGCCAGCTCTGGCCCGGCAACCTCCTCGCCGAACTGGCCAATCCCACCGTCGCCGGCCTGGAGCGGTACGGCGACACCCAGCTGTACGTGAGCCGCGGCGCAGGGGCCTGGGGCCCGCCGGTCCGCGTGGGCGCGCCGTCGGACATCACCGTCGTCGAACTCGCCTCGAAGCAGGCGTAGGCAGTCTTCCGTGCACCGACAGAATCCGCCACACTCCGCCTTGCCGGAGATCGAAGCGCACCGCGGCGGTAGGCATGCCACCAGCCGCTGATCGGCTCTCGACCCGGGACCGTGCGCCAAGGCAACAACGCCAGTCGAAGCACGGGTCAGGCCACCGCCCGGAGCGGTACCCGATCATCCTCACAGTCGAGGCACGAGCCGACCCGGCCCATGGACTGGAAGACGCCCAGCCGGCGACAGGCCCGGCGGAACCTCCGAGAGCCGTACTCAAGCGTTCGGGTGGGGAAAATGACGTCGGTGTCGGGGCGGGAGTTCTTGTTACTTCCTGATCCGGGCAATCCGGTCCGTGAGGATGCCGAGGCGATGGGTGTGGACGGATTCCCGCGCGTCGGCGTCCTGCTTCTTTGACGCGAGACGCGATCTTGTTAACCGGACGGCCCTCCGGTACCATCGGGGTATCGGACGGTTGTCCGGTTGGCTTTCGCCGTCACGGCTCACACGTGCCCGGCACGTGACGGGCGTTCGCTCGATGCTCACCTGCCCCCACGCGGAAGAACCCCTTGCCATGGAACTACTCGTTTTCGATGTGACGGGTCGCCACGACCTGGCCCTGAGTTCCGGTGATTCGGTCACGTCCCTGGTGCGTGGCCCGGTGGCTCTGGGTGACCTGGCCGATCAGGTCACCGGAGGCGCCGCGTCGCACCAGGACGTGCCCGTTGGAGCGCATTCGGTCACGCCTTCGGCGTTGTCGAGCCCCGCGCAGAGGCTGAACTCCACGATGGCGAGCGGAACCACCACGGCACGTGATCAGTGACCGAGACCGGTGCGCCGATACCGCGCGACAGTGCGCGCGGGGCGGGCGGCAGTCGCACGAACCGCGGAGCCTCGGCCTCTGCTCCCGCCCGGGTCCGGCCGGCCCGGACATCGGCGTCGCTGAGGGCCCCAGGCGTCTGACGGGGCCCCGGCGATGACGATGCGTCCGCCATCGCCGTGCGTGTCCCGGCCCTGGGTACTTCGTGACGAGGGGCCTTGTGGCCAGGCTTCTGACCGCATTCCAGACCGTGTTTCCCCCACCTTGCCGACCTGTCGGCGCCCTACATGGACCCGGAATCTATACCCGCCAGAGGTGACCGGCCGTCCGTGGAGGTCATGGGACGTATGCCATGTCGGACAGACCGCCTTGGAGCAGAGTTGACACAGAATCACGGAAGCGGCCGGGTGATCGGCGCGCTGCTGACCCCGGTCTTCGCCGGAGCCCTGGTGCTCGCCTTCACTGTCATGCAGGCCAGAACGGCGACCGTCCAGGCTCCGGGGCCGGTGGGGCGACGGGATGGCTTCTACGCGGTGCGGCTCAGCGACACCTTCGGTGACGCGCCCCCTGCCTTCACCGCCCGGCTCACAGGCCGGCAGGCCGCGGCATTGGCCGCCACATCCGGCGTCGTGTCGGTGTCCCGGCTCCCGGCCCGTGCGACGCTCGCGCCGGCGCTGTCGGACTGCTACCCGGTGGCCGGCTCCGCTGCCCCTGCTCCCGTTCCTTCGCCATCCCCCTTGCCCGCGCCTTCCCCGCCGGCGGAGGACGGTGTCGGGGTCCCGGGCCGCGGTCAAGCGGCGCAGATACCGTCCCCGGCGGCCACCCGCAGTCGTGCCGACGCTGCGCCCGGGACCGAGAAGAAGGCCGCGGCATCTCCATCCGGCGTCACCCGTCTCCACCGCCGGCCCGGCGGGAAGGGGATGAGTCGTGGTCCGGCGACGCGGAAATCGCCGACGAGCTGAGTGGCCTCGCCGCGGGGTAGTGGCTCCGGCCCGGGACCCCCGGTGACCAGGCCGGTGCTCGACGAGGTGAGCACGCGTGCCGATTCCCGCAGCGGTGGCAGGCAGGGGAGAGCGGCGAGTTTCTGGCTCTCGGCGCCGCTCGCGAGGACATCACCTGTCTCTGCTTGACCACGGGACTTCAGTGGCGTGCGGCGTTGTGCCGGACAGGGCGGTGCCCCAAAAAAGCGACCCCGATCGGGTAATCGCCCACCGGCAACGAGGACCCGAATCAAGGGGAACTCACCGTGGCCCAGGGGCTCCCACGCGCAGGCCATCCATCGCAAGGTCCAGCAGTCGACCGGACTTGGCCCGCCAATCCCCATGGCTGTCGATCTGCCAGATGCCGGCTATGGCGAGGATGAAGTCGTCGGTGGTCACGTTCGGCCGGATGGTGCCGGCCTCACGGTTGGCGTTGATCAGGAGTTCGATCGCGTCGGCCACCAGGGAGTATCCGGGCTTCGCCGGGCCTCCCGTCGCGCTGATGGCCTGACGTAGTGCATCGGCCAGATCGGCCCTGGCCATGGCGAAGCAGGCGAGGCGGCTCATCCACTCGCGCAGGGCCGCGTCGGGTTTCCCATTCATCAGGAGCAGCGTGGACGCACTGTCGGCGAGATGCTGCACCTCGCGCTGGTGGACCTCGAGGACGAGCGCCTCGCGGTTGCGGAAGTTGCGGTACATCGTCCCTTGCCCGACTCCCGCCTTCTTGGCGATCAGGCTGAGTGGAGCGTCCGCGAACTGTGACAGCTCGGTCAGTGCCACCTCCAGGATGCGCTCGCGATTGCGTTGCGCGTCCGAACGTTGAGGTATCTCGCTCTTTGGTTCCACTCGTCCTCCTCCCGGGCGTGCCCGGCCTTCCTCCTGCTAACCGGATACCCATCCGCTACCTTTCCGGTACCGGACTGTTGTCCGCTTCAGTTCCGCTGTCACCATAACCGGCCGTACGGTCGATGTGAATGGCTAATGACACGTGTGACCGGCGGCGGTCGTCTGTTGCATGGCCGGTTGCCGACCCGGCATCCGTCTCCGGACGCGTCCCTGATCCGTCTGCCTGTCGGATCGTCGCCGTGGCATGTTTCGGGAACCGAGAAAGGAGGATCAACGTGAGAAGCGTGCTGTCCGTCGACCACCGCACTTCGCTCCTCGACGCCCTGCGTGAGCACCTTGGCCTGACGGGCACGGAGAAGGGGTGCGATCAGGGGAGGAGTGTGCTGCGCCTGCACCGTGCTGGTGGACGGGGTGCGGATCGACTCATGTCTCGCCGGCCGTGCAGTGCGACGGTCGAGAGATCAGCACGATCGAACGGGTCGACCATCCGCTGCAGGAGGCGTTCGTCCGCCATGGCGGATTCCGGTGCGGTCAAGGCACCTCTGGCCGGATCTGTCCCGCGATCGGGATGACGGCCGGATGGATCGGACGGCGGTGTCAGGACCGGATGGGCCGAAGCTGTCGGAGTACACGTGAACGCGGCCATGGCAAGATCTTCGTAGGCGGAGGTCATCTTGACGCGGTGGGCGGTCCACCCACGCAACGGGCAGCCTTGGGCTGTGTTCTGTCGAACTGCTGAGTTGCTCTCGCAGTTGGCAGGCGTGCTCGTGGTCTCGATCGATGTCTCTGGTCTTGTTGTGGTGGTCTCCGGCCGTACGAGATCGCGTTCTCCGGCGAGGTACGCGGGGTGCGGCCCGCTGAGCGAGTGGGTGCGCAGTGGCGACATACGGAACCTCGGAGGTGTCGCGCTCGGCGGTCGGCCGGTCCGTATCGACGTGAACGTGCGCTGTCAGCGACGCCACTCCGCTGCTGCCGAAACTCGTCGAGTCGATCGGCGTCGTGCCGGGCGACCGGGGCGAGAATGCTGCGCATCCTCAACTTCGGACTCTTGCGGTGCGCCGTGCTCGCCCAGCCGATGCGGGTGCCAGTGCCGCCGCCGGTGACACCCCGAGTGCTCGGCGTGGACGACTTCGCGCTCTGCGACGACACCCGCACCCTCCTGGTCGACGCCGACCAGACTCCCTCTGACGCTCCGGGAAGGCAGAGACGCCGAACAGTCCAGCCGATGACTGCGCGAACATCCAGGGCCGGAGGTGGCCTGCCGCTACTGCTCCCTCACCTATCGACAGGCAGTGTCGACGACACCCCCCGACACCCGCAAGGTCAGCGACCGGCCGGACCTCGTCCAGGGGCCGAAGTCCGGCCGTACCGATCCCGACACCCTCTGCAGGATCGCGCGTGATACGTCTGCAGGCGCCGGAGACCTCTCGATATCGGCACGTGTTGTGCCGACCGGAGTCCCGCGCCCGCGACGGCACAGCACCCGGCGCGGCGGGTCGGTCCGTGGACACCGGAGGTGCCCCGGCCCCACCGCGGGCCCCGAACCGCTCGAACGGGCCGCCGATCAGCTCGACGTCGTCATTCGAGCGGTGCTCATGGCGATGGGCCGAGGTCCGGGTGCCTCAGTTCTCCAGGACGAAGATCGGCTTGTGGCCGGCGCGGTCGGAGGTCAGCACGTCGGGGATCTCGTCCCAGCCGTAGATCCCGCTGGTGACCAGCTCGGGGTGGAGCGTGCCGGCGGCCACCGCCTCCAGGGTCGGTGTCATGTTCGGCCGCGCGTGCCCCTTGCCGTTGTGGAAGTGAACTCCGCGCTGGTACAGCGCGAGCAAGGGGAGCTGGACCTCGTCGAAGTAGATGCCGACGCTGTTGACGTGGCCCTCGGGCATGACCGACAGCAGTGCCTTGCGCAGCCGCTCGGGGTCGCAGCTGGCGTCCACGGCGAGGTGGAAGTCCTTCTCCCGCTTGCCGTGGATGTCCTGGACCTCGGCGCCGAGCTGCTCGGCGACCTTCATCCTGACCGGGTCGTCGTCGTAGTAGACGGTGCGGGCGCCGGCGCAGTGGACCGCTACGTCGGCCGCGTACAGGCCGATGGAGCCGGTTCCTCCGAAGACCGCGATCTTCGGGTCGGTGATGCCGGCGACGGTCGGCATCACCGTCTCCCAGCCGAGCGCGAGGTTGTCGCCGATGGAGGCCAGGTGCACGGGGTCGACACCGGCGGGCAGCTTGGCGAGGTTGAAGTCCGCGTAGGGAACGCGGATGAGTTCGTCGAAGGTGCCGCCCCAGGCTCCGTTGACCGGGAGGCCGTACTGGGCGTCGCCGTGGACGAGACAGCGAGCGGTGTGGCCGAGCTTGCACTGCGCACAGGTGCCGCAGGCGATGTGCCACGCGACGCCGACGACGTCTCCGACCGCGACGTTCGTGCAGTCGGGGCCCACCTCGACCACCGTGCCCACGCACTCGTGGCCGAGCGGGAACGGGCCGAACCCGGAGAAGGGGGTCTTGTCGGCGATGACATGGTGGTCGAGATCGCAGGTCGTGGCCGCGAGCGGGCGCACGAGCGCGTCCGTGCCCTCGACGAGGGTGGGGGCGTCGACCTCGTCGAAGCGCAGTTGTCCGGGCGCGACGAACATCAGGCTCTTCATGGGAAAGCTCCTCGGTTTCATGGGATGCCGGGCCGGTCGGTCTCGCCTGTCGGCCGGGTCCCCGTGGTCGGTCAGACGGCGCCGCTGTCCGGATCTCCTGCGGGGATCGCGTCCAGGAAGACCATGTCCGGCGCTCCGGCCAGTGCCTGCGCGAGGGCGCCGCCGATCTCCCGCATCGCGGCACCCTTCATGTGCGCGCCCAGCGCCTCCCGCGAGGCCCACTTCTCGATCATGACGAACTCACCGGTGGTGCCCGCCTTGCGGTGCAGCGCGTACCGCAGGCATCCGGGTTCGGCGTGCACCTTGGGCAGCGCCGCCGTCAACGTCTTCTCGACCAGCTCTTCCTGGCCCGGCTTGGCGACCATCGTCGCCACCAGGACTACCGGCTCGGCCATGGGTTACCTCTTCCTCTCGATATAACGTTCGTCATAATCATGGCAGATGTCGCAGCCGCTCTTCACAGCGGCTGGTCGGATCTCAGGTTCTTGCGCAGGATCTTGCCCGCCGACGACTTGGGGATCGCGTCGATGAACTCGACGGCCCGTACCTTCTTGTACGGCGCGACCTGCGCGGCGACGAACTCCATCACCCGCTCCGCGCTCAGCGCGGGGGCGTCGGTGACGACGAACGCCTTCGGGATCTCCTCGCCCTCGGCGTCGGACACCCCGATCACGGCTGCGTCGGTGATGTCCGGATGGGTCAGCAGCAGCGCCTCCAGTTCGGCCGGCGCGACCTGGTAACCCTTGTACTTGATCAGCTCCTTGATGCGGTCGACGATGTAGACGCATCCGGTGGAGTCGACCCGCGCGAGGTCCCCGGTGTGCAGGAATCCGTCGGCGTCGAGGGTCTCCGCGGTGGCTTCCGGGTTGCCCAGGTAGCCCGCCATCACGTTCGGCCCGTGCACCCACAGTTCCCCCGGCTCGCTCAGCCCGTCGGCGGGTACGCCGATCTCGGTACCGGTCGCGGGGTCGACGAGTTTGTTGACCGTGTTGGGCAGCGGCCAGCCGCTGGCCGCGATCGGCGCGCGACGCCCCGCGATCCCCGCCCCGCCGTCGGCCACCGGCACCAGGTGGCTGACCGGGCTCAGCTCGGTCATGCCGTACCCCTGGACGACCGGCACCGACAGGCGCTGGGCCACCGCCGCGCCCAGCCCCTCGTCCAGCGGGGCCGCACCGCTGACGATCGCCCGCAGCGACCTCAGGTCGTAGGAGTCGACCAGAGGGTGCTTGGCCAGGGCCACCGCGATCGGCGGCGCGATGAACAGGTAGGTGACGCGGTGGCGCTGGATGGCCTGAAGGAACGCGCTCAGGTCGAACCGGGCCATGGTGACGATGCGGCCGCGGGCGGCCAGCGTCGAGTTCAGCAGTGCCGTCATGCCGTAGATGTGGAAGAACGGCAGGACCGCCAGGACCACGTCGTCGGAGCGCAGGTCCAGCACCGGTGCGAGCTGAGTGATGTCGGCCACCAGGTTGCGATGGGTCAGCATCACGCCTTTCGGCACGCCCGTGGTGCCGGAGCTGTAGGGCAGCACCGCCACTCGCTCGGCCGGGTCGAACCGGTCGGGCGCGGGTGCCGGGACGGACGCGGGCGGACGCTCGGCGTCCAGCAGCAGGGTCGCGTCCGCGTCGAGCCCGGCCGCGTTCACCGCTTCCCCGGCCGTCGAGGCCAGGGATGTCACCGTCACCAGCGTCCGCGCCCCGGAGGCGGTCAGCTGCTTGGCTATCTCCGCCGCGGTGGACAGCACGTTCACCGTGGTCACGGTGGCGCCGGCCCGCAGGATCCCGTGGAACGCGACCGCGAACGCCGGCACGTTCGGACACAGCAGCGCCACCGTGTCGCCGGGGCGGACGCCACGCGCCGCCAGCTCGGCGGCAAACCCCTCGACGAGCGTCCGCAAGGACCCGTACGTCAGCGCTTCACCGGACTCCGCGGAGACCAGTGCGACCCGCTCCAGGGCGGAGGGGCCAAGACCCGCGAACAGGAAGGCGTGCAGCCCCGCATCAGGCAGCTCCACGTCGGCGTGAGGACTGGCGAAACTCATCAGCGCACCTTCAATCCAGGGCCGCGAAAGCGGCCTTCACGTACTGGGCCGTGCGGCCCTGGCCGAGCAGCCCGGTGCCCATGTTGTTCATGACGTACGAGATTGCGGCCCGGCGTTCGGTGTCGATCACGACCACCGATCCGCCCCATCCGGTCCAGAAGCAGATCCGTCCAGGCGGGAGATACGGCACCGCCGGCGACGGCAGCCCGAACCCGATGCCGAATCGCAGATGTGCTCCGAGCACCAGGTCGGGGCCGTCGGTCTGCTGATGGAAGATCAGGTCGATGGTCGACGGCGACAGCAGGCGTACGCCGTCCAGCGTGCCGCCGCAGGCGATGGCGGAGTGGATCCTGGCGAGCGACCGGGCGTTGCCGTGGCCGTTCGCGGCACCGATCTCGGCGCGCCGCCACTCGGGGCGCCACGACTCCTCGGCACTGCCCACGGGACCGGTGAGGGTCTTCATCGCCACACTGTTCGGATCGGCGCCGGCGAGATCGCTCGATCGGAACGGCGGCGGTACGACATCGGCGACCCTGCCGAACTCGGAGTCCGGCAGACCGATGTGGAAGTCGGCGCCGAGCGGACCGGCGATCTCCTCGGCGACGAACCGGCCCAGGGTGCGTCCGTCGATCCGCCGGACCAGCTCGCCCACCAGGTGGCCGTAGTTGAGCAGGTGGTAGCCGGATGCCGTGCCCGGGGGCCACCACGGCGCCTGCGCGGCAAGCCGGGCCGTCGACGCCGGCACGTCGCGGACGTCGGCGACGGTCACCGGCCGGTCCCACCCCGAGACGCCGGAGGTGTGCGACAGCAGGTGACGGACCAGCACACCTTCCTTGCCGCGCGCGGCGAACTCCGGCCAGTACCGGGCCACCGGGGCGTCGACGTCGAGCAGTTGACGCTCGACCAGCAGCAGCGCCGCCAGGGACGTGACCGTCTTCGTGCATGACCAGACGTTGGTGATGGTGTCGCGCCGCCACGGCGCCGTACGGTCCTGGTCGGCCCATCCGCCCCACAGGTCGACCACCGGCTCCCCGTCGACCGTGACCGCGACACAGGCACCGAGTTCGTCGCCCGCGTCGAGGTTCTCGGACAGTCGCGCGGCCAGCTCCGCGAAGCGCTCGTCGCACACTCCGTCCAGATCCGCCATGGTCAGCCTCCCGTCCGGACGTCGTCGCCGGCCGGACGCACCGCCGTGCGGGGCACGCCGCGCAACTCGTGGCGCAGGCTCGCGCGCGCGATGTCGGCCACGTCCAGCAGATAGGTCTGGCGCATCCGCCACGGGGCGCGGTGGCCCTGCCGGGGAAAGCTCTGGACGCCCCGCTGGACGTAGCCGGATGCCAGCTCGATCATGGGCTGCTCCTGGACGCCGGGCTCTGCGGGCGGGGTGACCGCCGCGAGGTCGGCGCGGCGCATGTGGTTGAGGACCCGGCACACCAGCCGCGCGGTGAGATCCGCCCGCATCGTCCAGGAGAGGTTGACGTAGCCGAAGCAGAGCGCGAAGTTCGGCACGTCGCTGAGCATGGCTCCCCGCCACAGCAGGTGACGCGCCGGCTCGACCGGCTCGCCGTCGACGCTCACCGCGATATGGCCGAACGCCAGCATGCGCAGCCCGGTCGCCGTCACCACGATGTCGGCCGGCAGCACCCTGCCCGACCGCAGCCGGATCCCCTCGGCGACGAAGCCGTCGATGTGATCGGTGACCACGTCGACCTCCTCGCGCTGGATCGCCTTGAACAGGTCCGCGTCGGCCGTGATGCACACCCTCTGGTCCCACGGCGCGTACGACGGGGTGAAGTGCTCACGCACCGCGTCCTCGCCGATCCGTCGCGCGGCGGCCCTGGACAGCAGCGTCCGCGCCCGGTCAGGAAAGCGTCGGCAGTAGTGGTAGAAGCCATTGGAGTAGGCGGCGTTCCGCGCCCTGATGACCCGGTGCGCCAGCCCGGCGGGCAGCCGCCGCCGGACCCAGGCGGCGAATCGGTCCCGCCGCGGCAACGCGCTGATCCAGGTCGGTGTGCGCTGCAGCATGGTCACGTTCGCCGCGTCGCGCGCCATCGCGGGGACCACCGTGATCGCGGTCGCGCCACTGCCGATCACGACGACACGCTTGCCGGTGTGGTCGAGCCCGTCGGGCCAGAACTGCGGATTGACCACCGTGCCGGCGAAGGACTCGATGCCAGGGAACTGCGGATCGTGCCCGCGCTCGTAGTCGTAGTAGCCGGTGCACAGGTAGAGGAACGAGCAGGTCACGGTGGACTGCCGCGGCCCGTCCTCGCCTCCGCTCCGTTCGACGGTCACCGTCCACCGGGCCGTCTCGCCCGACCAATTGGCCGCGATTACTTTGGTGGAGCAGTGGATGTGGCGGTCGATGCCGAACCGGTCCACGGTGCGCCGCAGGTAGTCGAGGATCTCGTCCCCGTCGGCCATGGAGTTCTCGCCCGTCCAGGGCTGGAACGGAAAACTGAGCGTGTAGATGTCGGAGTCGGCACGGACGCCCGGGTACCGGAACAGATCCCACGTCCCGCCCAGAGACTCGCGGGACTCCAATACGGCGTACGACCGATCGGGACACCGCGACTGCACCCGGTACGCGGCGTCGATACCGGAGATCCCCGCGCCGACGATCAGGACGTCGACATGGTCGGGTAGCGAGGTTGGGTGTGGGGAATGGGTCATGGCACCCGAGTATGGAAGGGCTCCACAGCCGCCGCTTAACTCTGGGCGACAAAAACTTACCCCTGCACGACACGCCGTGCAGGAGGTGTGTCCCTTGCGTCACGACGGACCTGCGTCGGCGTCCTGCCGAACCAGCGGCGCGCCGCACGGGTGAGTGCCGCCTGTCCGGCCAGCTCCACCAACGACGCGACCTGGGAGAACGGCATGTCGGTCCCCGTCAGCAGCCGGTGCGCCGCGTTCTTGCGGACGTCGTCGAGGATCGCCTGGAACGAGGTGCCCTCCTGCGACAGTCGCCGCTGCAGCGTGCGCGGATGCATGTGCAGCCACTCCGCGACCAGATCGATCCGCGCCGGCACCGTGCCCAACGCGCGGCTGATCGCCGATCGCACCATGGTCGTGACGCTCTCGCGAGGATCGGTGTAGTGCGCCTCCAGGTACTCCACGACCATGCGCCGCAGTTCGGGATTGACCGGGGTCGACATCGGCTGGGCGAAGAGCTTCGTCGGCACCCGCAGCAGGGCGCGGCCGGTGTCGAACCGGACCGGCGCCCCGAAGAACTCGGTGTACACCGACTCGTCGGTCAGCGGCGCATGGGGCATGTAGACCCCGAGCAGCTCGTATCCCCCGCTCATCGTGATGAGGTTGCGGTGCAGCAGCCCCAGACCCGCGTCGATCGTCTGCGGCTCGTACGGGATGTCCGGATGCAGCATCCGGTATTCGACCGCGCCCACCCCCGCATAGTGTTCGGGATCCTGCTCACGCGACAGACGAATGCCCTGGTTGTGCACGAACAGGAATCGTGACGCGCAGTCCAGTCCCTCGCCGACTGTGTCGCAGTTCCCGACCGCCAGAGCCAGCGGCCCGAGCATCGACATGTCCTGGTACGCCGCCAGACGCAGTCCGAAATCCGGACAGTCCAGTTTCCTCGTGGCGTTGCGCAGAATCCGCCCGGCCGTCACCGTCGGCAACAGCCCGTGCTCGGAGTCCAGATCACCGGGTGCAACGCCGAACTCGGCCAACAGTGCCGTTCCGTCACCGCCGAGGTCGTCGATCAGACGATCGATGCCGCGGATCGCGGCGGCCCGGATCTCCATCTGCATGCGTCAACGGTATCGCTGCCGGGCGGCGCGGCGCGGTCTCCACGAAACCGGCCCGGTCACATGACACGGACACTCGCGGCGTCACGCGGGCCGCAGTCACAGCGGTGCGGATCGGTGCCGAGCCTGGTGTCTCAGCCCGTTCGTCACACTTCGGTCGGCGCGCCGCCCGCGGCAAGGCGGCCGCCCGGGGTGGCGGTTCAGTCGGACATCAGCAGCTGTGCGGCATGAACGTGGTCGGCGGTCACATACTCCTGCCGCACACTCCCTTACACAGGAGCGGCACGAACGCATCGGTTCATGCCTGACCACGGTTGGACGACCCCCGCCCTCAACAGGGGTCACCGGCGCCGCCGACGGCACCAACCGGGCCGCCGGGACGCGCGCCTACGCTGCCGCACCCGACTGGCTCACCATCGTGCAACTTCCCTCCCTGACACCGGACTTGAATCCGGCGGAAGGTGCCTGGTCGCTGTTGCGGCGCGGCCCGCCGGTCAACGTCGCCTTCACCGACGACGACCACCTCGAACGCACCCTCCGCCGGGGCCTGCGTCACATCCAGCTCCGCCCCGACCTCATCGACGGCTGCCTCACCGGCAGGGGAACGCCGGTCATGACCTCTCAGTTAGCGTCGTCGAGGATCGGGAAGAGTGCGCGTGCGACTTCCGGGTCGGGTGTAACAAAGATGCCGTCTGCCTCCACGAGGGTGGTGGACGGGGCCTCTTCTGTGGTGATTGAGCCTTTCACGAAGATCTTGCGACCGTCGGTTCCCGTGACGTGGGCACGCACCCGCAAGGGGGTCTCCAAAGGAACCGGTCCCTGGTAGCGCATCTGGAGCGAGATGGTCATGCCCGGTCTGACGGCGGCGGCGCATGCCCATCCCATCAGTTCGTCGAGGAGCATGGCGCTGACGCCGCCGTGGCCGTAGCCGGGTGGTCCTTCGTGGGCGATGCCGAGGAGACACCGCCCCATGACGCCACCGTCAATGTGAGTCACCCGCATCGGCGGCGCGATTGGGCTGCCTGTGCCGGTGACGGGGCTGTACATCCGTACCCCGCCCGGGAACTCGTCCACCGCCGGGATGTCCGCCGTTGAGCGGCGGCGGCCGGTGAGCTGTCCGGTGAGAGCTCGGACGCCGTCTGCCAGGCGATGCAGGGCTTCCGTCGAGGTTGCGGTGCGGACGGTCGCGTCGACGAGCATGCGCAACTCGTGGCCGAGGGCCGCGATCGCTTCTCGTTGGTGCTTCAGGTCCTCGGCTGCCAGATCTTGCGGGGCATTGCTTGGGGCGGAGAGAGGCGAGTTCATCAGGTGTCTCTGTGTAGGTGGTCGCGGGCCGCGATGTGGTTGACAGCGTGCGGCCTGGGGCGGCGTGGTGTCGCGGACGAAGACGGGCTTGAGGTGCTTCTCGGGCAGGGCATCAAGGAGTTGGTCCCAGTCGAGGACGTGGGAGACGACGCGGGTGGGGTCGACGGCGCTGGAGGCAGCGAGGTCGAGGGCGTCAGGGAGTTGGCTACGGACGTTGTTACGGGCGATGCGCAGGATGACGCCAGTGAGATATATGTCGAGGAGCGGCAGTTCGCCGGGACGGAAGTGGTTGCCCGCCGAGTCGCAGATACCTTCGGGCGTGAGGGACTTGACGGAGAGGGCGAGCCGGTCGGCGCGGCCGGTGCCTCGACGGCGAGACCGAAGCCATGGCGAACCGGCTCGATCGCTTCGGCGTTGCGGGCGCCGAAGCTCTTGGCGAGCTTGCGATGCTCGGCGGTGGGGTCGATGTGGAGGGCGTCGCAGGCGCCGAGGGCGCGGGCGATGTCGCAGACGTACGGGTGCGGCAGTGGTCGCAGGTGCCGCAGCTGATGGACCAGCGCATGGAGACGAGGTCGCCGGGAGTCACTCTGGTCATGGCGTCGCCGGTGCCGACCACGCGGGCGATGTACTCGGGGCCGAGGGTGAACGGTGGGTCGATGAAGCCGTGTCCGTCCAGGATCGCGGAGTCCGCGTCGCGGGAGGTCGCGGCGACCGGCGTGACGATCGCCTCCTCGTCGGATCGAAGCTCGGGGTCCGGGGCCACGCGCCACCGACCGTGCGACGGGCGACGTTCATCAGCTCACGCATCGGCCTGCTCCTTGACCTGCTCCGCCCGGGCGGAGCAGGTTGGTAAAGCGGACGACAGAGCCGCCCGTGCCCGGATTCCCTCCGGCTGCTCGTGCATGAACCTGCGGTGCGTGGCCTGGAGCGAGGTCGGCGGCTGACAGAACTGCCTTCGTCACACCCTGGACCAGGCCGGTCTCGCGCCGCTCGGGCAGTGTCCCCCTGGCACCGTCACCTTCACGAGAAAACGAGGAGCATCGTCTTCGGCGGTGGTCCGGGCGCCTTCGGAGCTCGACAAGTCGGCTCCACACCTGGGTGCAGGAGGAGCCGGTGTCGGGAGCGCCTTCCCGGCACGGCAGGATGGCCGCGAGGTCGCGCTGAACAATGGTGCGGCCCTCCTCGGTGAGGGCACCAGCAGGCACGCTCGACCGAATCATGGGCGTGGCACCTCCTATGACGATTGCTGTGAACGCGGATCACGGTAGACTATGACGAATGTTATAGCCAGAGGGGAAGTGTGCAGGTGCCCAAGAGCAGCACGCCGTCGCGCGAGCGGATCGTGGCCGGCGCCGCCGACATGATCAGCCGGCGTGGCCTGAGCGCCACGAGCATCCGGGAGATGGCCAAGCACGCCAAGGCGCCGCTCGGCTCGACCTATCACTACTTCCCTGAGGGCAAGCAGCAGCTGGCCGCGGAAGCCGTCCGCTACACCGGTGAGTGGGTGGCCCGGAGCCTTCGCAGAGAGCTGGAGGCTGGGCCCGCCGCGGGCCTGAGTGCCTTCCTCGGCCTGTGGCGCAGGATCGTCGTGGAGAGTGACTTCCATGCCGGCTGCCCCGTCCTGGCGGTGGCCATCGAGGAGCCCTCGGCCGACGAGGTCCCGCCCGCCTTGGCGGCCGCGGCCGAGGTCTTCGAGCAGTGGGAGAACCTGCTCGCCGCCTCCCTGCGGGAACACGGCGCCGAAGTGGAGCAGGCCGCGCAGCTCGCGACGCTCGTCGTCGCCGCCGTCGAGGGCACGGTGGCCATGTGCCGAGCCAAGCGCAGCACCCAGCCCCTCGATCACACTGCCGAACAGCTCCAGGTCCTCATCGCCGCCGCCACCAGGGGGTGACCGGGCCGCGATCCAGCCACCCCGTCTCGCGCCTGGTGGGCCCGCTGCACCGGCGGGCGCGGAGGTGAAGGGCGTGCAGGGTTGCGGGAGACCTGCTTGGTCGGTGTAGCGGAGGGCGTGGCCGCGGGGCGGGGCTCAACGGTTCCTGTGTTTGCGGCCGCAGTGACAGAGCCTCGCCAGAGGCGTGGACATGGACGCGGTGGCCACGCTTGCGGCGGTGGGCCGGCCCGGCCGTCGCGGGCTTTTGGAGCGGCCCTTGGCGTCGATGTCGCGCAGGCGGACGAAAGTGTTGACGCATGCAGGCTAGGCGCGACTCTGCGCGAGCTGCCCGCGGGGAGCATGTCGGGAACCCGTGCGCCCACCTGGCTCGATGAGTGTGGACGCACGGGATCGGGTCACGTGCCGAGTGCGGCGCGGATGATCTTGACCTTCTCCTCGGTGAACACGCCGCTGTCGAGGAGAGAGAGAACGGACAGCACGCCACCGCTGGAGCCCCAACTGCCCTCGTCGATGACGCGGAAATTGACCCACCAGGTCGGCGACGGCTCCGACAGGCCGCAGGCGTCGGCCAGCGCGGCCAGGACACGCTCGATGACTGCGGTCCTGACCTCCTGCCGCCAGTCTCCGTCCATCACCGCCACGTCGATCACCATGACGTCGGCGTCCTCTGCGCGCCCGCGCTCTTCGGGATCGGGCGCGTGAACGCCCGCTGCACCGCCTGTTCCAGGCCCTGGCCGAACATGCTCATCGCCTGCTACTCCCCGTTGTCCTGGTCGGTGACGGTGCCGTCCTTGATGTAGCTGGCGAGGTTGAGCTCCGGCGCCTGGAACTGCTCGCGGACGCCCTCGCCCCACAGCACGCTCTGGGTGCCCTCCCACTTGACCAGCCCGGGGATCATCCGGAGTGCGTGGATGTTCCCGTGATGGCGTCCGGTGACTCCGCCAAAATCATCTGCTCCCCGCACCCGTGGCCCCACGATCGGGTCGGTGGCCGGGTCGCGGGTGCACCGCGCATGCGGGGATGGCCTCCCGCGTGGCTCGTGGCCAGCGCAGGAGAAGGCCTGTTGGAGGGCCAGGACAGTTGTGGCTGAGGATTCTGCGTTGCTCAGAGCAACCGCAGCTCAGGCAGATAGCCCACCACGACCACGACGCACATCAACTGACCGGTGGTCGAACGACCCAGCCACACGGGATACGTTCCGTCTCCACCGGTGTAGAAGGAGACGAGATCGCTCTCTGTCGCCTCGTCGGTGGTGCGAATGTACCCATCACCGATCCTCTCTCCAGAACCATCCTCCCGCTCTACGAGGTAGCGCCGGTACTGGTCTGCAAGGACTTCCCAATGTGCGGCATCCGAGAAGGATCCCGCAGCGCCATCCGTGTCGAAGCCGAAGATCTCGCCATCGCGCAGCAGCCTGGCGTCATCCTCCTCGGTGAGTGCCAGCTCCCATGACACCACCGGCTCTTCCGCCAGCAGCAGGCGAACCGCGACGTCCTCCACCACGGGAAAACACTCGTCCTCGTACTTCCCCTCATAGGCAACTACGGCAGCTTGCATGCGGTATTCTCCAGGAGGAATCCGCTCGGCCAGCTCACGAACGGCGCCATGGCCCTCGCTGAGAGCATCTGCGACGACGAGCCTGCCGCTGGGCACCCGGAGAGTCGCGATGTTCCGTATCTCGCTGACCGTCATCTCCGACGCGAAGCTCGTCGCGATGCGTGTACCCGGTTCGAAGAGCTCTCTGAGGTGCTCAGGCTGGGGCGGACGCGGAGGCACCCAGGGAGAAGGCCGGCCGTCGTCGGCGCTGTCCACGGTCCACACCTCCGTCTCTTTCTCAGCGGAGTCCTCAAAGTCCGGCTGCCATCCATGGGGCAACGACTGCGACACGAACAGCTGCCTGAGGCCGCTCACACCGAATTCTGCTCTGGCACGCCATCGGTCCTCTTCGGGAATACCGGCGAGCGTGTGGCGTGACCCCCCTCGTGCCCCCTTCGGTGCACTCACCTTGCGTCCCTTGCCACCCGGGAAAAGGTCCACATAACTCCGCCCGACTTCTGGGGCGAACTCGGCTCGGTCCTCGGAGTCATAACGCCAGACCCCGAGATGGCGCAGGAACAGGCGCCCGGGTTCGAGCAGACGCCAGTCCGCCTCGCCGGTCCGCCGCCCCCGATCGTCGTACGCCCATGCCCCCACGTAGGAATCGCCCCAGGCCACCAGGTGCACTTCGATCGGCGAGGTCCGGCTCTCCACTCGATACACCATCACGTAAGGCTTCCCCGCACGGTCCCGGTCCACCGCAGCGGATCGCGAGAGCGGGGCGAGCATGGTCCGGGAACGAAGATCCCAACCCTCCGCGAACGACACCCGCACGATCTGCTCAGCACCAGCCATCAAGCCCCTCCCATGCTCCACCGATCTTGCTCCTGTCGAGGAACCGTAACGGCGAGGTACGACAACGGCCGGAGCCGCTCCATGGACAAGGCAGGACCCTCGCACCGATCCGACCGACGGTGCCCGTGTGCAACCGACCACCACGGACTCCGCCGGGCGGGGCAGCCGCGACGTGCTGGAGGTGCCCCTCGTGCACCCCGGCGTGGTGGCCGAGGTGGACCTCGACGTCGCCAGCGATGGTGCCGGCCGGCGGCGCCACGCTGTCTGGCTGGCGCGCATCCGCACTGACCTCACCCCCAACGACGGCCCGCTCTTCGCGTCGCCCTAGCGCCGGCAGTTGTGCAGGACGCCGCGGAGTGCAATTGCATGTCTGTCTCGCAGCCGGGGGAAAGGCTGAAGCCTGCGGCGCCTGGGCAGCACCGATCCTCGGTCGACCTGCGACCACCTGGCAGGACGAGCGACGGCGGCCTCAGGATGCGTCCGTGATCACGGACAATCCCGAGTGCGCGGACAACTCGACGAGCAGCGGCCGGGACCCGCGCACACGCCGTGCGGCCGGCCGGGCAGACAGGCGATCTCGAGGGACGCGAGGCACCACGGGGCTGGGCAGGGCCGGTGTGACGTGGCGGCCTTCGATGCCGAGGACTCGCACATGCACGTGTCCGACGGACCTTGCCCGTGTCCGAGGGGGCTCGCCCGCATCCGACGCCGGAGCGTCGTGTGACCGCGCGCGGTGGCTCGACTGCGCAACTTTCGGTCCCGGCAGACTCCTTGACCGCCGAGATCCGCACCGTGTAGACATCACGCCTACGGATGTTTACGTAAACATATCGCCTCCCCGACCCCCACCACACAGGCCCCGATCTCTGTGTCCCGCCGGGACGCGCGGCGCACAGAAGAGCTGGAGTACTCGAGATGGCACACCCCACCCGTAGGAGAAGGCTCCTGGGCATCGGCATCACGGCCCTCGCCACCGGGACCGTCCTGGCCGCCACCTCGGTGCCGGCCGCGCCCGCGGAGCCGACCGCCACCGCCTCGGTCACCGTCCGGCCCGACCCCTCCTACCAGCAGGAGAGGTTCGAGGGCTGGGGCACGAGCCTGGTCTGGTTCGCCAACGCCACCGGCGACTACCCGCCCGCGGTACGCGAGAAGCTGGCCCAGCTCCTCTTCGGGGACGACGGCCTCGCCCTCAACATCGCCCGCTACAACATCGGCGGCGGCAACGCCTCGGACGTCAAGGACTACCTGCGCGCCGGCGGCGCGGTCGAGGGCTGGTGGAAGGCCCCGGCCGGCACCACCCGCGAGGACGTCGACTGGTGGGACGCCGACGACCCCGCCGACTGGAACAACAAGGCCGACAAGACGCAGCGTTGGTGGATCGACCGCATCAAGAAGGACATCACCCACTGGGAGACGTTCAGCAACTCGCCGCCGTGGTTCATGACCGAGAGCGGGTACGTCTCCGGCAACTTCGACGCGGGCAAGGACCAGCTGAAGACCGAGTCCGTGGAGGACTTCGCCAAGTACCTGGTGGGCGCTACCGAGCGCCTGGAGAAGGCACACGGCATCAAGGTCGACACGCTCGACCCGTTCAACGAGCCGAACACCAGCTACTGGGGCACCAAGCTCGGTGCGGACGGCGAGCCCGTCGGCGGCCGGCAGGAGGGCGCCCACATCGGCCCCGAGCTCCAGCAGAAGGTGATCCGCGCGCTGGCCCCGACCCTGGAGGCGTCCAGGACGAACGCGGAGATCTCCGCGATGGACGAGACCAACCCGGGCCTGTTCGCCACCAACTGGAACTCCTACCCCCAGGAGGTCCGCGACCTCGTCGGCCAGATGAACGTTCACACCTATGGCACCGGCCAGCGAACCACCGTGCGCGACCTGGCCAAGGCCGCGGACAAGCCGCTGTGGATGAGCGAGGTCGAGGGCGACTGGGGCGACGGCCAGAGCTTCACGGACATGCGGCCCGGCCTGGGCCTGGCCCAGCGCATGGTCGACGACCTGCGTGAACTGGAGCCCAGCGCCTGGGTGTTCTGGCAGCCCGTCGAGGACTACGACAACATGAAGCCCGGCGGTGAGTCCGCGAAGGGCGGCAACTGGGGCGAGATCCAGCTCCCGTTCAGCTGCACGTCCGCGGACACCCTCAAGACCTGCCCGATCTACACGAACACGAAGTTCGACACGGCCCGCAACTTTACCCACTACATCAAGCCCGGCGACCGGCTGATCAAGACGGACGACACCTCCAGCACCGCGGCCATCTCCAAGAAGGGCAACGCGGCGACGGTCGTCCACGTCAACAGCACCACCGAGGCGCGCGATGTCACGCTCGACCTGTCGAAGTTCGGCCGGATCTCCTCCCACGCCACCGTCACCCCGGTGGTGACCAGCGCCGACGGCAAGCTGGAGAATCAGAGGCCCGTCCGGGTCACCGGCAAGCAGGCGACCCTCACCGTGCCCGCCCAGTCGGTGACGTCCTTCCTCGTCAAGGGAGTCTCCGGCGTCGCCAAGGACGCGGCCGAGCTGCGCAAGGGCCGTACCTACCGGCTGACCGGCGTCCAGAGCGGCAAGGACCTCACCATCGCCGACAACGGCACCGGCCTCGTCATCAAGAGCGCCGACTCCACCGACCCCAGCGGTCAGCAGTGGCGCCTGGAGCGGATCACCGGCACCGACAACCGCAAGCGGTACACCTTCAGCGAGGCCGCCGAGGACAAGCGGCTCGCCGTCCGGGACGGCGCCCTGGTGGCAGAGCCCGCCGAAGGCCGCCCCGACAGCGCCGCCCAGTGGATCATGTCCACCACCGGCGACGGCACCTGGACCCTCGTCAACGCCGCCACCGGCCGACTCGCGGACGTCAACGGCCAGTCCACGAACGAGGGAGCCGGCGTGGGCGTATGGCTGGCGAACTCCGGCACCAACCAGCGCTGGAAGGTGACGGACGTGACGACCGCCGCCGCGCAGACCGAGTAACACGCCCGCCCACCGGCACCCACCGGCCACTCTCCACCCCTCACCTACGACGCCCCCGCCCCTCGCCGCCGTGTCCCGGCGGCGGGATCTCGGGGGCGTCGTCCCATCTGGGGGAGGCTGTCACGAGCGGTTCAGCCGTGCTGGAACTTAGGGGGCACTGTCACGTTGGCTGACCGGTGGGATGATCTTCTGGTTGATCAGAGTGGGAAGGGGCGTCTGTGGGGAGCGCGTCGCTGTCGTACAAGGGGCACCGGTACCCGGTCGAGGTCATCTCCCACGGTGTGTGGCTGTACCACCGCTTCCCGCTCAGCTTCCGCGAGGTCGAGGAGCTGATGCTCGAGCGCGGCGTGACCGTCTCCTACGAGACGATCCGCCGCTGGTGCGGCAAGTTCGGGCAGACCTACGCCAACGCGCTGCACCGCCCACAGCCCCAGTTGGGGGACAAGTGGCTCTACCTTCTTGAACGGGTTGGTCCTCCCGTTCGTAGGGTGAGGACACCCAGGGGAGTCGGGT
>NZ_JBWLKM010000049.1:0-64496 GCF_059026085.1 Streptomyces sp. a15
CAGAGGAGAGATTCATACCTGACTCAACGGTCACGGACGCCTCAGGTTCCACAAACAGAATCACGAGACACTAGCTGAACACCTCGGGGAAAGTTCCGGGCCGGTTGCGTTCGAGCCCCGTCGTCACCCAGGGGCCGGCGTGCCGCCCAACGGGACGTGGCCGGGATCGTCTCACCCACCGCTTTGAGGAGGCCAGGCGCGCGAGCGCCGAGCAGATCCACCACTGCAGCGGCGTGGGTGGTGCCGATCGAGATACTGCTGCGTGGTGCGCGAGGGTGTCGTGCTTGCACAGGTACACCAGGCCGACCAGCGCGCGTCGGTGCGGTGGCAGCCGGCGGCAGGCCCGGCGGTCACCCTGGCGGGTGACCGGCGGGCCCCGGTGAAGGATGCAGGGCCGCCCTCAGCGCACCCCGTCCAACCGCCCCCGCTGCTCCCCTGTCAGCTCCAGCTCCACCGCTGCCAGGTTCTCCTCCAGTTGTGCCACCGACGACACCCCGACCAAGGGAATGATCGGCAGTTCCCCGCCCATCTGCCAGGCCAGGACAACCTGGTTGACGGTCGCGCCGGTTGCCCTGGCCACCTCGCGCAGGACCGCGAGGCGGGCCGGGGTACCCGGGTGGTCGTAACCCGGCAGAAGCGGTCGGTCGGGGCGCACGTATGTGCCCTTCAGGAGGGGTGAGTAGGCGACCAGGGCCATGCCGGGCTCGGCCCTCAAGTAGCTGAGCAGGTCCGGTCCCGCCGCGCCCAGCGTGCCGTCGGGGAAGAGATCGCCCGGTATATCGGTCCGGGGCCGGAGGTAACTGTGCTCGTACTGGAGCACCTCGTAGCCCGGCAGGCCGGCGGCGGCCGCCAGCGCGCGGGCCCGTTCCACTCGCCAGACGGCGTGGTTGCTGACGCCGAGCAGGCCGACCGTGTCCTCCGCGACCAGGGAGGCGAAGCCTTCGACGGTCTCCTCCAGGGGGACGGTGTGGTCCTCGATGTGGGCGTAGAGCAGGTCCAGCTTCTCGACGCCGAGGCGCTCGCGGCTGCGTTCGGCCGACTCGCGGATCACCTTCGCCGACAGGCCCTCCGCGTTGTCTACGTAGCTCGTGCCGGGGGCGAGGGGGCGGGCGCCGAGCTTGGTGGCGATGACGATGTCGTCGCCGATGCCGCGGCTGCGCCGCCAGCGGCCGAGGAGTTCCTCGCTCTGGCCGCCCTGGCTGCCGTCGGCCCAGAAGGCGTAGTTGTCGGACGTGTCGATGAAGTTCCCGCCGGCCTCGACGTAGCGGTCGAGCACGGCGAAGGAGGTCTCCTCGTCGGTCCGGGAGCCGAAGAGCATCGCGCCGAGGGCGAGCACGCTCACCTTGCGGCGGTTGTTCGGGGCGCTGCCGATGGTGCGGTACTTCATGGTGTCCTCCCGTTCGGGCCCGGCCAGGTGCTCGGGCACGAACGGGAGTCTTCAGCTTGAAGCGCACTTCAAGTCAAGGGGTCGGTCCTGCCGGGTCCTACCGGTCGTACCTGTCCTACCGGTCCTACTTGCTGAACGGGCCCTCCAGTGCCGCCCACTGCAGCAGCATGATCGTCTTCGCGTCGGCGATCTCTCCGGTGCGGATCATCTCCAGGGCCCGGCGGAAGGGCAGTTCGAGGATCTCGATGTCCTCGCCCTCCTCGTCCAGGCCGCCACCCTCGTGGGTGTGGGTCGAGGGGCCGTAGGTGGCGGCGTAGAAGCTGACGCGTTCGGTGACCGAGCCCGGGCTCATGTAGACGTCGAAGACGTGCTGGACGTCGCCGATGGTGTGGCCGGTCTCCTCGACGACCTCGCGGCGTACGGCGATCTCGGGGTGCTCGTCCTCGTCGTCGAGCAGTCCGCCCGGGGTCTCGACCAGCAGGCCGTCGGGGTGGCCGTTGACGTAGACCGGGAAGCGGAACTGGCGTGTGAGCAGCACGGTTTCGCGTTCGGCGTCGTACAGCAGCATGGTGGCCCCGTTGCCGCGGTCGTGCGTCTCGCGCTCCTGGGTGCTCCAGGTGCCGTCGGCGTGTTGGAAGTCGAACGTCGTGGTGCGCTCGACGTACCAATAGCTGGACAGGAGGGTCACGTCCCGCACCCTGACCCGCGGGTTGCCGGTGAGGTCCCTGCCGGTGCGGTCGAGTCCGGTGCGGCCCCGGCGGTCGGGGGTGTCGATTCCGGCGGTCATCGGACACCCGCCGAGGAGGAGGGAGAGTGCAAGTTGGTCATGCCTGCTTTTACCATCCGGCACCGCCAGGACGTTCCGCAACGCCGGTCGCCGGAATCCTCGATCATCCGCCTGGCCTGCCCGTAGGCTCAACCACGTTGTTCTGCAAGGGGTTTGACGTCGGCCGTGCTGCGACACGTGCCGGAGGGGTGGGTACATGACGCGCGACGAGCTGATCCGGCCGCTGCCGGAGCTGCTGAAGGACCACGCCGAGAAGTGGCCGTTACGTGTGGCGTACGTCGACGACGTACGCGGTGTCACCTATGCCGAGCTGGAGCGGCGCACCGGCCGGCTGGCCGCCCATCTCGCCCGGGCGGGAGTGCGGCGCGGGGACCGGGTCGCGATCTGTCTGGGCAACTGCGTGGAGATGGTGGAGAGCGTGCTCGCCACCGTCCGGGCCGGGGCGGTCGGTGTGCCGCTCAATCCTCGGTCCTCCGACGCCGAGCTCGGCCATTTCCTGGCGGACAGCGATGCTTCGGTGGTCGTCACCGACCCCGCGCACCTCGCCCGACTGGACCGCGTGGCCCCCGGTCATCGCCGTACGCGTGTCCTGCTCACCGGCACGGGACCGGTCCCGGAGGACGCTCCCGAGGGCACGGTCCTCTTCGCGGACGCGGCCGAGACCGAGGCCGAGACCGAGCACTCCGAACCGCCCCGGGACGACCTCGGGCTCGACGAGCCGGCCTGGATGCTCTACACCTCCGGGACCACCCACCGCCCCAAGGGCGTGCTGTCCACGCAGCGCGCGGCCCTGTGGTCGGTGGCGGCCTGTTACGCCCCGATCTTCGGGCTCTCGCCCGAGGACCGGCTGCTGTGGCCGCTCCCGCTGTTCCACAGCTTCGGGCACTCGCTGGCGATCCTGGGGGTCACCGCCGTCGGCGCGAGCGCCCGGATCACCGGCGAACTCCTGCCGCCCGGCGGCCTGTTGCGAGAGCTGCGGACACCTCACGAAGCCCTCGGCGGCTCCTACACCGTGCTGGCGGGTGTGCCCGCCGTCTACCACCAGCTGGTGGCGTCTGCGGCCGAGGACCCCTCGCCCCTGCCGGCCCTACCTCCTCTGCGGACGTGTGTCGTGGCGGGCGCCCCGAGCTCGCCGGACCTGCGACGGGCCGTGGGTGACCTGCTGGGGGCGCCGCTGCTCGACGCGTACGGCAGCACCGAGACCTGCGGCATGATCGCGGTGAACCGGCCGGACGGGCCGCGGGTCGACGGGTCCTGCGGTCCGCCGGTCCCGGGCATGGACGTACGGCTCGTCGATCCCGGCTCTGGCAACGATGTCGCGGACGGCGACGAGGGCGAGATCTGGGCGCGCGGGCCGAGCCTGATGACCGGGTACCACAACCAGGCCGAGGCGACGGAGGCCGCGCTGCGGGGCGGCTGGTACCGCACCGGTGACCTCGGCCGACGCGTCGAACACGGCCATCTCACGCTGACCGGCCGGGTCAGCGAGCTGATCATCCGCGGCGGGGAGAACATCCACCCGACGGAGGTCGAGCAAGCCCTGCTGGACTGTCCCGGTGTGCGGGACGCGGTGGTGGTGGGCATGCCGCACGACGTCCTCGGCGAGGTCCCGGTGGCCTACGTCGTACCGGGACCGGACGGGTTCGAGCCGCGGCGGGTGCTGGCCGCGTGCCGCGCCCGGTTGGCCGACTACAAGCTGCCCGTCGAGATCCGCGAGATCGCGGCCGTTCCGCGGACGGCGTCCGGCAAGATCGCCCGCCACGCGGTCCTGCCGGATCTGGCCCGGCCGGCCCCGCTCTCCCCGGCAGCAGCGACAGCGACAGCCGCCGACGGAGCCCTGCGCCGGCGGCTGCTGTCCCTGCCGCCCGAGGGCCTGGAACGCGCGCTGCGCGAGGCGGTGCTCGCGGAGACGGCCGCGGTCTGCGGCGGACCGTACGAACGGGTCGGCAGCGGAACGTACGAACAGCTCGACGCCAACAGCCCCTTCAGTGATCTCGGGCTGACCTCCGCCGGCGCTGTCACGCTGATCGAACGGCTCGGCGGGGCGACTGGCCTGCGGCTCCCCTCGACGCTGGTCTTCGACCACCCCACCCCGGCGGCCCTGGCCGAGCACGTGCACAGCACCCTCTTCACGCCGGTGCCCACCGTCCCGGCGCCCTCGGCCGCGGAAGCGCGCACGGACGATCCCGTGGTGATCGTCGCCATGGGCTGCCGCTATCCCGGTGACGTGCACTCCCCCGAGGACCTCTGGCGGCTGGTGTCGGAGGGCCGGGACGCGATCTCCGGCTTCCCCACCGACCGGGGCTGGGACCTGGCCGCTCTGTACGACCCCGACCCGGACCGCATCGGTACCTCGTACACCCGCAGCGGCGGATTCCTGCACCGGGCCGCGGAGTTCGACGCGGGCCTGTTCGGGATCTCGCCGCGCGAGGCGCTGGCGATGGACCCGCAGCAGCGGCTGCTGCTGGAAACCTCGTGGGAGGTCTGGGAGCGGGCAGGCATTGCCCCGGCGGCGATGCGTGAGAGCGACACGGGCGTGTTCGTCGGTGTGATGCACGGCGACTACTCCGCCCGCCTGACCCGGAGCGAGCTGGAGGCCCATCTGGCGCTGGGCTCGGCCGGCAGCGTGGCCTCGGGCCGGATCTCGTACGTGTACGGCCTGCGCGGGCCGTCGATCACGGTCGACACCGCGTGCTCCTCCTCGCTGGTGGCGCTGCACTGGGCGGCGAAGGCCCTGCGCTCCGGGGAGTGCTCCCTGGCCCTGGCCGGCGGGGTCACGGTGATGGCGACGCCCAAGCCGTTCACCGCGTTCAGCCGCCAGCGCGGCCTCTCCCCCGACGGCCGCTGCAAGTCGTTCTCGGCCTCGGCGGACGGCACCGCCTGGGGCGAGGGCGCGGGACTGGTCCTGCTGGAGCGGCTGTCCGACGCCCGGCGCAACGGCCACCCGGTGCTCGCCGTGCTGCGCGGCTCCGCCGTCAACTCGGACGGCGCGTCCAACGGCCTCACGGCCCCCAACGGCCAGGCCCAACAGCGGCTGATCACCCTGGCGTTGGCCGACGCCGGGCTCCGCGCGGACGACCTGGACGCGGTGGAGGCGCACGGCACGGGCACCACGCTCGGCGACCCCGTCGAGGCGCGGGCCCTGCTCGCCGCCTACGGCAAGGAACGGGCCGCGGACCGGCCTCCGCTGTGGCTGGGCTCGGTCAAGTCCAACCTCGGGCACACCCAGGCGGCCGCCGGTGTCGCCGGGGTCATCAAGATGGTGCAGGCCATGCGGCACGAGGAGCTCCCGCGCACGCTGCACGCACAGACACCCACCCCGCACGTCGACTGGTCGGCGGGCCGGGTGGAACTGCTGACCGAGGCCCGCCCGTGGCCCGCCACGGACACCGGGCCGCGCCGGGCCGGCGTCTCGGCCTTCGGTATCGGCGGGACCAACGCGCACGTGATCCTGGAGGAGGCTCCACGGCCGCCCCGTACGAGCGAGGCCCCACGGCCACCCCGTACGAGCGAGGCCCCACGGCCACCCCGTACGAGCGAGGCCCCACGGCCACCCCGTACGAGGGAGATTCCGCGCCCGCCCAGTACAGGCGAGGCTCCACGGCCACCCCACGCGCGCAAGGTTCCACGGCCACCCCACACAGGATCGACCGCCGAAGAGCTGCCCCTGCCCTGGCTGCTCTCCGGCGCCGACGAGGGCGCCCTACGGGCCCAAGCCGACCGTCTGGCAGCCCACTTGGCGAAACACCCCGACCTGTCCGCGACCGACGTCGGCTTCACCCTCGCCGTGTCGAGGTCGCCGCTCCCCCACCGGGCAATGGTGCCGTCCGGCGACCGGGCGAGGATGCTCGCCGCGCTGGAGGCGCTCGCCGACGGCACGGGCGCGGGGCGGGCCGTCGCGGATCCCGGTGTCCGTACGGCCTTCCTGTTCACCGGTCAGGGTGCTCAACGGGTGCAGATGGGCGCGGAGTTGCGCGCCGCGTTCCCCGCTTTCGGCTCGGCCTTCGACGAGGTCTGCAGCGAATTGGACGGGCGTCTCCAGCGACCGCTGGACACGGTGCTGTCCGCCGGGCCCGGTTCGCCGGAGGCCGCCCTGCTCGACCGTACCGACTTCACCCAGGCCGGTCTGTTCGCCTTCGAGGTGGCCCTGTTCCGGCTGCTGGAGTCCTGGGACGTGCGCGCCGACTTCCTGGCCGGCCACTCCGTGGGGGAGCTGGCGGCGGCCCATGTCGCCGGAGTGCTGGACCTGGCCGACGCGGCGGAACTCGTCGCGGCCCGGGGCCGGTTGATGCACGCCCTGCCCGAGGGCGGGGCGATGGTGGCGCTGCACGCGACGGAGGAGGAGGTGCTCGCCGCGCTACCGGAGTTCGGCGGCCCGAGCGACCGGGTGGCGATCGCCTCCGTCAACGGGCCGCGTTCCGTGGTGATCTCGGGCGTCCGGGACGCGGTACTCGCCGTCGCGGCCGGGTTCGAGGCGCGTGGTCGAAGGACCGTACGTCTGCGGGTCGGCCATGCCTTCCACTCGCCGCTGGTGGAACCGATGCTCGACGACTTCCGCCGTGTCGCCGAGGGGCTGTCCTTCCGGCCGCCGCGGATCCCGGTGGTCTCGGCCGTGTCGGGCCGCCTGGCCGAGCCCGGGGAGCTGTGTTCGCCGGAGTACTGGGTACGGCACGCCCGCCTGCCGGTGCGGTTCGGCGACGCCGTGCGATGGCTCGGGGACCACGGGGTGTCGGCGTTCCTGGAGGTCGGCCCCGGTCCCGCGCTCACCGCCGCGGCCGAGGACTGTCTGACCGGGTCGGACGCCGAGGGCCCGGCGCCCCTGTGCGCCGCGGCGACGCGTGGCGGCGAGCACGAGCCCAAGACGCTGCTGTCCGCCGTGGCCCGGCTGCAGGTGCGCGGGGCGCGCGTCGACTGGCCCGCGGTGTTCGCGGGCACCGGTGCGCGGCGGGTGGACCTGCCGACGTACGCCTTCCAGCGCCGGCGGTACTGGCTGGACGCGCCGCGCACCCCCGGCCCCGCCGCGAACCCCGGCGAACACCCGCTGCTGGGCCCGGCGTTCGCCGTGCCGGACACCGACCGGACGGTGTTCCCCGGTCTGCTCTCCGCCGCGACCCACCCGTGGCTCGCCGACCATGTGATCGGCGGTACCGGCCTGGTCCCGGCGACCGCGTTCGTGGAGATGGCCGTACGGGCGGGCGACGAGGTCGGCTGCGGCGTGCTCGACGAACTCGTCGTCCTGACGCCGCTGATCCTTCCCGCGGCCACGGGCGTACGCGTCCAGGTCGTCGTGGGCGCGGCCGACGAAGGCCGGCGCCCGGTCGACATCTACGCCCGGCCCGCCGCGGACGACGCCGAACCCGCCTGGACCCGGCACGCCACCGGGGTACTCGGCGGGACGGAGACCGCTCCGCCGGAGCCGGAGCTCGCGGTGTGGCCGCCGCAGGGCGCGACCGAGGTCGATCTCGACGGCGCGTACGACAGTCTCGCGGACGGCGGCCTCGCCTACGGACCGGCCTTCCGGGGCGTACGGGCGGTCTGGCGGCGCGGCGACGAGCTGTTCGCCGAAGTCCGCCTGTCTCAAGCGGAGTTGGCGTCCGCCGACCGGTTCGGCCTCCACCCGGCGCTGGTGGACGCGGCACTGCACGCCCCGCTGCTCGCGGGCTCCGCACCCGAGTCCGACGCGCTCCGGGTGCCGTTCGCGTGGAACGGCGTACGCCTGTACGCGGCCGGCGCGTCGGAGGTACGCGTACGGGTCGTCCCGGGCGGGACGGACACGGTCTCCGTGATCCTCGCCGACCCGACCGGGCGCCCGGTGGCGCGGGTGGACTCCCTGACCACCCGGGAACTCCCGGCCGATACGGCCCTGCCGGCGGCCGAGGTGGTCCGACGCGCCCTGCTGCGCCCCGAGTGGACCACCGTCGAGCCGCCCGGCGGTGAGCGGCATCGGGTGGACACCGGGTGCTGGGAGCTCGCGGGCCCGGACGACCTGGATCTCGGCGGGCTGCTGCCCGACACCTTGGGTGCCGGGGCTCCCGAGCCGGACACCGTCGTCGTCACGGCTGTCGGCGGCCCGGTGACGGATGCCGATCCGCTGGCCGCCGTCCACCTGCTGACCGGCAGGGTGCTCCGTACCCTCCAGGACTGGCAGGACGACCCACGGACGGCGGGCTCCCGCATGGTGGTCGTGACGCGAGACGCCACCGCGCCGGACCCGGATCCGGCCGGGGCGGCCGTATGGGGGCTGGTGCGTGCCGCACAGGCGGAGCTGCCCGGACGCGTCGTGCTCGTCGACGTGGACGGTCGGCCCGAGTCGCTGCGGCTGCTTCCGGCGGCGGTGGCCACCGGAGAGACTCAACTCGCGGTAAGGAGTGGGCAGTTGTCGGTGCCGCGTCTCGTCGGCCTCGATGAACTCCCCACCTCAAGCGATGCCTTCGGCCCCGACGGCACGGTCCTGATCACCGGCGGTACCGGTGCGCTGGGCGCGGAACTCGCCCGCCATCTCGTCGCCTCACACGGCGTACGGCACCTGCTGCTCACCGGGCGTCAGGGGCCCCAGGCGCCGAACGCCGAGGAACTGCGCCGCAGCTTGGAGGAGTTGGGCGCCGAGGTGCGGATCGTGGCCTGTGACGCGGGTGATCGCGCCGCGCTGGCCGAGGTGGTCAAGGGCTGCGCGCCCGCGCTGACCGCCGTGGTGCATGCCGCCGGGGTACTGGACGACGGCGTGCTGGCGGCGCTGACTCCCGAGCGGATGGCCGCGGTGCTCCGGCCCAAGGCGGACGCGGCCTGGCATCTGCACGAGCTGACCCGGGATCTGGATCTGTCGGCGTTCGTCCTGTTCTCCTCGGTGTCCGGCCTGCTCGGTCGCGCCGGTCAGGGCAACTACGCGGCGGCGAACTCCTTCCTGGACGCCCTGGCCCGCCACCGCACCCAACTGGGCCTGCCTGCCGTGTCCTTGGCGTGGGGGCCGTGGGAGCACGGGGGCGGCATGGCCGGTGCGGGCGCCACGAGCCGACGTACCGGTGACGTGCTCCGGGCGGTCTCCGTGCAACAGGGCCTGGCACTGTTCGACGCTGCGCTCGGCGCGGGCGAGCCCGTGCTGGCGCCGATCCTGCTGGACCGGGACGCCCTCCGGTCCGCCCGAGGGCCCCTGCCGCCGCTCCTGCACGGACTGCTGCGCCCGCGCAGGCCTGCCGCCGGCACCGGGGATGCCAGTACCGGTTCCGCGCCCGGTACGGAACAGACCTGGGAGCCGGGAGCCTGGCGCAAGGTGCTGTCCGAGCTGCCCGCCGCCCAACGGGAGGAGAAACTCGCGGAGTTGATGAGCGCCGACGTGGCGGCGGTGCTCGGATACCCGAGCACGGACGCGCTTCCGGCCGGCAAGTCCTTCGCCGAGCTGGGCTTCGACTCGCTGATGGCGGTCCAGGTCCGCAACCGGCTGAGCATGGCCCTGCGGCTACGGCTGTCCGCCGCCGTGGTGTTCGAGCACCCGACGGCCCAGGGACTGGCCCGCCACGTCCTCGGTCTGCTCGACGACCTGCCCGAGGCCGCACCGGACCCCGGCCAGGGCCCGGACCGCGCATCGGCGGACGACCGACCCGCGCAGACCCTGTCCTCTCTCTACCGGCGGGTCTGCGAGGCCGGTCAGGTGGTAGCCGCGATGCACATGCTGGTCACGGCGTCCTGGGCGGTGCCGACCTTCGACCAGGCCGACAGCCGGAAGCACGCCCTGCCTCCGCTGCAGCGCGCCGAGGGCTCCGGGGAGCGTCCGGTGCTGGTCTTCTTCACCGGATACCACCCGCCCTTCGCGGCCCCGGGTGGTGAATTCGCCCGGTTCCACGCTCACTTCCAGGGCGAGCGGGACGTCCTCGAACTCCCGCACCCGGGCATCGGGGCGGGCCCTGCCGTACCGGCCGACCGGGACACGCTCGCCAGGACCCACGCGGAGACGGTGCTGCGGCACGTCGGCGACCGGCCCTTCGCGGTCGTGGGCGTGAGCACCGGGGGCGCCGTCGCTCACACCGTGACCCGGCGGCTCGAAGCCATGGGGAGGGCTCCCGTCGGCCAGGTGCTGCTCGACACGTACCTCATCAACGAGGGCAACAGCGACAAGGACTGGCTGCTGTCCCTGCCGGCCGTCATCGCGCCGCGCCTGGGCGGCAACCAGTTCACCGGGGACGAGGACACCGGGGTGGCGGCGCTGGGCGCGTACACCCGCATGTTCCTCGACTGGGATCCGGAACCGGTCGGCACTCCGACCCTGCTGGTACGGGCCACGCAGCCGACGCCCGAGATGGTGGCGAGCGCGGACCCCGACGAGTGGCGGACGTCCTGGCCGCTGCCGCACGCCCACGTCGACGTTCCCGGCGACCACTTCTCGTTCATGCAGGACCACACCCTGACCACGGCGGCGGCCGTCCGCACCTGGATCGACTCTCTCGGCCGCACGGACGCTCCGGACGCTCCGCCGCCGGCGACGCCGACGCCGGCGCCGACCGCAGAAGGAGAACAGTGAACCCCACCGATGAGCGGACGGCGGTCGAGGAGTTCGACGTCGTCGTCGTGGGCGGCGGCCCGGCCGGGTCGACCGCCGCCACGGCCGTCGCCCTGCGGGGCCACCGTGTCCTGCTGCTGGAGCAGCAGACGTTCCCCCGCTACCAGATCGGCGAGTCGCTGCTCCCGTCCACCGTGCACGGGGTGTGCCGGATCCTGGGCGTCGAGGAGGAGGTGGCGCGGGCGGGCTTCAAGACGAAGCGCGGCGGAACCTTCCGCTGGGGCCGGAACCCGGAGCCGTGGCAGTTCTCCTTCGCGCTGTCTCCCCGGCTGGCCGACCCGACCTCCTTCGCCTACCAGGTCGAGCGGTCCCGGTTCGACAAGATCCTCCTGGACAACGCCCGCCGGGTCGGCGTGGACGTACGGGAGGGCTGCCGCGTCAAGTGCGTGCTCGCCGACGAGGAACGCGTCCGGGGCGTCAACTGGACCGGCCCTTCAGGAGAGATCCGCGAGGCCCGGGCCCGTTACGTCGTGGACGCCTCCGGCAACGGCAGCAGGATCCACGGCGAGGTCGGCGGCAGCCGGACGTACTCCGACTTCTTCCGGAACATCGCGGTGTTCGGCTACTTCGCCGGAGGCGCGCGGCTCCCGGAACCGAACGACGGCAACATCTTCTGCGCCGCCTTCGACGAGGGCTGGCTCTGGTACATCCCGCTCCGGGACGACCTCACGAGCGTCGGAGCGGTGGTGAGCCGGGAGAGCGCCGCCGCGATCCAGCGGGACCCGGTGACGGCCTGGCACCGGCTGATCGACTCGTGCCCCGAGGTCCGCGACCTCCTCCCCGGCGTTCCGCAGGCCACCGAGGCGCCCTACGACCAGGTGCGCGTCCGCAAGGACTGGTCGTACTGGAAGACCCGGCTGTGGCGGCCCGGCATGGTGCTGGTCGGCGACGCGGCCTGCTTCGTGGACCCGGTCCTGTCCTCCGGAGTGCACCTCGCCACGTACGGCGCCCTGCTCGCGGCCCGCTCCATCAACAGCGGCCTCGCCGGGGCGCCGGACGAGAGCCGCCTCTTCGACGAGTTCGAGGCCCGCTACCGGCACGAGTACGGCCTGTTCCACGAGTTCCTGGTCTCCTTCTACGACATGCACCAGGACGAGCGGTCGTACTTCTGGAAGGCCCGCAAGGTCACCCACGTCGACACCACCGAACTGGAGGCGTTCGTCGAGCTGGTGGGCGGTCTGGCCTCCGGCGACGCGTCCCTCGGCGGGCCCGGGCAGTCCGGGCAGGCGGGCGCCCGGCTCGCGGCCGCCTCCTCGGAACTCGACGAGGCCGTGGGGCGGCTCCCGGACTCCGACGGCCTGCGCAATCCGCTCTTCGAGGCCGCCACGATCCGCCAGGTGTTCCAGGAGGGTGCGGTCCTGCAGGAACGGGGCGTCTTCGGCGGCCCGTTGGAGGACGAGACCCCGCAACGCCCCGGTGGTCTCGTGGCCTCGGAGGACGGGCTCACGTGGGTGGATCCCGGCCGCTGAGGCTCCAGGGGCGGGACCTGCGCCCGGTTCCGGTCACGCGGTTCCGGGAGGCGGACCGCCCGGAACCGGCGCCCCGCGGGATGGCATCACCGCAGATCTCACGGCAGCTGGGACAACTGCGACAGCTGCGCGAGGTGCGTCAGACCGTGGCGCCCTTCACCAGGTGCGCGTTGCCGCCACCGTCGTGCCAGTCGATCTCGACGCCGTCCAGGAAACCCGAACTGACCACCGTGTAGGCCGAGTTGGTCACGGAGACCCCGCGCGCCGGGGAGGCCTGCAGTGCGCCGTCGTCGTCGTTTCCGGCGGTGACGAGCAGCCCGTCGGCCAGCACCTTGGCCGTTGTGCCGACCACCTTCAGCCCGGCGTAACCACCGCCGCCGACGCCGCCGTTGCGGCCGTCGCGGGTCAGTCGGCAACCGCTGAGCTGGAGGATGCCCCGGCCGTCCTTGTTCTCCACCTTGATGCCGTCGTACCCGTTGCGGTCGGTGGAGCAGCCGGTGAACTGGATGACTCCCGTCCAGCCCTGCAGCAGGAAGCCCTCCTTGGCCGTCCATTCGGCCCGGCAGCTGACGAAGTTGGAGTTGCCCGAGCCTGCGATCCACCAGCCGGGGCCGTCGCCTCCGAGGACGTACACGTCATGAAGGACGGAGTCCGTGCAGTTGTTGAGTGCGATGCCGAAGCTTCCCGACCACAGGACGGAGACGCGTTCGAAGTGAAGGCAGAACGGAGCCTGCGGCCCCTTGGGGACGTCCGTGTTGAAGGTGTTGTTGATGCCGACGCCGGTGACCTTGCGCACCTGGACGTCCCGCAGCTGGAAGTGCTGGATCTGACCGACGGCCCGGATGCCGTCGACCTCCGCCCCGTCGCGGGGCAACGCGCTGCCGTCGATGGTCAGTTGAAAGATCCTCGGCTCCAGCGCCTGGCGCGGATAGCCGCCCCGCAGCTGGTCGAGGATCAGCACCACGGCCACTCCGGTGAACCCCGGCAGCGGCTTCAGTCCGAACTCGGGGTTCTTCACGTCCCATTCGTTCTCGCCGGAGCCGTGGGTGCCCTGCAAGGTGACGGACGGCGGTATCCGTATCGGTTCGCTCGTACGGTACTGGCCCGCGGGCAGATAGACGGTGTTGCCCGGCTCGCAGGCGTCCAGGGCCGCCTGGATGGCGGCCGTGTCATCGGTGGTGCCGTCGCCCGTGGCCCCGTAGGCGCGCACATCATGCCAGCCGAGCTCGTTCGGTCCGGGTTCGGCCGCCTCCGCCGCCGTCGCGCTCCCGGCCCCCGAGGCAACGGCGACGACCCCCGCCGCGGCTCCGCCCATGAACAGTCTTCGTGTGTGCTCCATGCCCATCCCCCCTCTGGATTGATCCTCTTGATTGATCAGAATCGATCAGAGTCAACCAGAAGCCAGCCTCCCCGGGGTCGCACTCTCCATTACCGAACCGGCGCAAAAAAGAGGGCCGGCACCTGTTGGTGCCGGCCCTCCTCATGCGATCAACTGCGGCAGGTCCGGCCTGCCGGGAGACGCGTGATTACAGCGGGCGGACGCGCGAGGCCTGCGGGCCCTTGGGGCCCTGCACGATCTCGAACTCGACCTGCTGGTTCTCCTCGAGGCTACGGAAGCCGGAGCTGTCGATCTCCGAGTAGTGCACGAAGACGTCCGGTCCGCCCTCGGCCTGGGCGATGAAGCCGAAGCCCTTCTCGGCGTTGAACCACTTGACGGTTCCCTGAGTCATTGCTGCTCCCTTACAGGGGCTGGGTGAGGGACTCGCACCATGCGAGACCCCGGCCGGTTAACGACGCGGCTCCTCCAGCAACCTGAAGGTAAGCTTCGCGCCCGCAACATCGTTCTCTGCGAGCATGCGACTGACACAAACACACAAGTAAAACTGCGACCGCCTCGTACAACGGGGCCGCCACCGGAATCATTCCCGAACACCAGAACTCTTCTTTTCCCGATCGGTGCGACCGGCCCTCCCGCGGCTTCACCAGCCCAGATCGGCCACCACGGCGTAGTGGTCCGACGGCGCCGGATCAGCGGTGCCGGCCAGGGCAGCGGCCTGAACGGTGACCGCACGGCCGGGCGTGCCCGGGCGGGCGAGGACGTGGTCGATCCGTCCGTCGGCGAGCCACTCGTGGGACCCGACGAAGCCGTTGCCGGTGGTGAAGGTGAAACCGGGCTCTCCGGGACGCGCCGCAGCCCAGGCGTCGACGAAGGCCCGGGCCAGCGGCCGGAGCTCCGGTGTGTCGGGGCGCGCGTTGAGATCGGCGGCGAGGACGACCGGCAGCGGGCCGTCGAGAGCGGGGTCGGTGAGCAGGGCCGCCAGCCCGCGGGTCTGGGCGAGCCGGGCGCCACCACGGTCCGCCTGCCAGTCCGGGCAGGCCGTCGCGATTGCAGAGGACCCGCCGGATGCTCGAAGGTGACGACGAGAGCCATCGAGGGGTCGCGGTCGCGCAAGGGGCCGTCCGGGCTGTCCGGGCCGTCCGGCAGCCGGTGCAACCGGTACTCCAGAACGGGCCACCGGCCGAGGACCGCCAGACCGAGAGCGGGGGCGTCGGCGGCCGGCTGCGGGCCCGGATCCGGCCCCGGCTCCGGTCTCGGCTCCGGTCTCGGCTCCGGTCTCGGCATCCGGCTTCGGCCGAAGACCGCATGCAGACCGAGCCGCGCGGCCAGCTCGTCGGCCTGGGTCGTGCCGTGCGTGCTCCAGGCCTCCTGCAGGCAGACGATGTCCGCTCGCAGCTCGTCCAAGGTCTCCAGGATCCGTGGCGCTCGTTCGCGCCAGGGCCCGAAACGGCCCCAGACGTTCCAGGTCACCACCCGCATGCCAGGCTCCACCATCACAAGAAGAAACGCTTCCGCCGACACCACATCAACGTATTCTTCGGCCGTGGCTGAGACCGACCTGATGCGGCTTCCCGACATGCCGCTGCACGATCCGTTCATCGTCGCCGACGAGAAGACCCGCGCCTACTACCTCTACACGTCCAACGACCCTTCCGTGTCGGGCGTGGACGGCACCGGCACGATGGTCTACCGCAGCCACGACCTGCGCGACTGGACGCGCCCCGTCGTGGTGTTCCTGGCCGCCGAGCAACAGGGGATCTGGGCGACCGACGGCGGATGGGCGCCCGAGGTGCACGCATGGGGCGACAGGTACTACCTGTTCACCACGCTGCACGACCAGGACAAGCCGCTCCCGGTACCACCGCCGAACCAGTGGGGCGCGCCGTTCCAGATCCCGAACTACATGCGCGGCACGATCACGGCCGTCTCGGACTCGCTGCTGGGTCCCTTCACCGCCGTCGACCCCTCGCGCCCCACCCCGCCCGAGCACCTCATGACCCTCGACGGCACGCTTTACGTCGACCCGTCCGGGCAGCCCTGGATGGTGTACGCGCACGAGTGGCTGCAGACCATCGACGGAACCATGGAGGCGATCCGGCTCGCCCCGGACCTGTCCCGGTCGATCGGGGAGCCGATCTTCCTGTTCAAGGCCTCGGACGCGTCCTGGATCAGCGAACAGATACCCGGCGGCGTACCGCATCAGCTCCCGCCCTACATCACCGACGGCCCGCAGCTGTACCGCACCCCTGACGGCTCCCTGCTCATGCTGTGGTCGACGTACGAGAAGAACACGGCCGGCCAGGACGGCACCGTGAGCGGCGGCTATGTGCAGACCTACGCCGTCTCGAAGACCGGCGATCTCACAGGACCCTGGCAGCAGCAGCGGCCGTTGGTCCGCGACGACAGCGGTCACGGCATGCTGTTCGAAACCTTCGACGGCCGGCTGATGATGGTCCTGCACCGTCCCTTCGCCAACGCGGGGAAAGCTGTACGAGATGCAGCTCCTCGGCGACGAGCTGCGGGTGCTCCGCCGACGCGCCGACCTGGACGGTGGCGGATGACGCCGCCATCGCCTGCCGCACCAACGCAACCAGCGGGTCTGCCACTGTCGGCAGACCGGCTGGTAGGGGGCAGGACGTGCGTCCCCGAGCGTGCTGTTCAGGGCTGCCGGACGGATTGCGCCGCCCAGGTCGGCACCCACTGCTTGCTGCCGAATGCGAATGTGAAGGAAGCACCGGCGCGCGGTGCGCAGGGTCTTCCGGGGAGGCCAGAGACCACCGTCGGACGCCCATCTCCGCGACAGTCTTGCCGTCCGGCCCCAGGCACAGCCGGTACGACCCGCGCGCTGACGAACGCTCCTTCCCGGGGGACGGGGAGGCCAAGCAGTGTCGTGCCGGAGCCACAGGATCTGTTGCGGTGCGCGGCCTTGGCGGCAGCTGAGCTTGCGGTGCTGCCGCCAAGGCCGCAGAACCGCCGCCGCTCGTGGGCGAACACGCAATGGCCTGCCCGGGTGTAGGTGGCAGCGATCACGAGGATGGCGACCAACGGCCGGTCCTCGATCGTCCGTACATCCGGGTGGCCCCGTTGGGCAACCGACCAGACTGACGCGAGCCGCTGAGGATACCAGTACCTGACACGGCGCCGACAAGTACCAATTCCGGCGCTGCACGGTGGGGCGAACGGCGCGAGCAGGCTGGGCACGCGCCAGCCTGCGAAGGCCCGGTCCCGACGATGCCGTCTTGTCACCCCCTCCTCCATGCGGTGCGTAGACACCCCAAAAGGCCAGAGTTCGGGGCCGTTTGGGCAACCTGCTGGCAACTTGTTCAGGCCCTGAGCACGTTCAAGATGCGCCCGACAATCGGGATCCTCGATCGACCCGACTCCTACCGAGCCAGCGCCAGGATTCGACCACCCATGCCCCAATTGGGCATGCGTGCGACCTTGTGTGCGCCCTGTCCCCGCCACGTAGTTTCGGGAATTGACGTGTACAGATCGCGCGAGCGACAGGGGGCGCATGGAAACCGGCCAGGAAGACGACCGAAGAGGTTTTACAGGATCTCGTGCAGCCGTCGAACGTAGCTGTTCACTCCAATTCGATGCCGGCCGGCAGCGTAGAAGCGTAGAGAGGGCAGCGGCGAAGGACGACAAGAAGCGGGAGAGGAAGGGCGACTGGCTGCGCCGGAAGTGCGACTTGCGGGCCCTGCCGAGCACGGAGGCCGGGCAGTCGCTGCAGCTGGCCCCGTGGCACGTGCTGCACGATCTCGCCCAGGCCATGGCCCTGTCTCGCCAAGGAGCGGGCCGCGGCCTGGCGGAACACTGAGGAAGCCTCAAGTACAGCCAGGCGCCGGATCCGGTCTCGGGTACCTTCCCCCGCACTTCGAGCACCGGCTGTTCTTGTCCGCGACCCCTCCATCAGCGCCTGGGCCGACACCGCAGCATGCACCCGGACCTTGAGGCCGTTCCGCTCGCCCTTGGACATGCCGCCGAACACCCACACGATCAAGTCGTGCGCCTCGTTGTCCGGGTCGTTCGCCCCGCCCACCTCGGGCACCCACAGCGGCCCGCCGCGTAGTGCACGAACAGCGGGAAGTTGTTGCCGAACCGGGCGCCGCAGAAGGCCCGTTGCAGCTCGCCGATCGCTACCGCGTAGAAGCCGCGCGCCCGGGGGCCGGGCGAGCTGCTGGAGCGCGCGGTGGGGTCAAGGCACCCGTAGGCGGTCACCGATCGGTGGATCCAGCCTCAAAGCTTGAACACAAATTACACACATCCCCGGCTTCAATCTGGCCCCGATGGTCTAGATTGACCGTGCTTCAGCTGTTCGGACACAAGGCGACCAACAATGATCCATAAGTCCGGCGCCATGGAAAGCCAGTAGTCGCGTCCCCGGCGCCAGACGTGGGGATGATCAATTCTTGGAGCCCGAGAGGGAGCCTTGGGTGCGGGGAGCCCCGAGGTTTCGACGGTCCCCGCGCACCTCGAGAGTCCGGCAGGACATGCGAGTCTGCTGCCGCCAGGGTGGGTTGTTCAAGTAGCTCCGAAACAGCCGAGATGTCATGCACACGGCACGGGGGCGGGGGCCTCCCAGGGGGAGGGACAGGGCGGGGAGCGGGGGCTTCCCGGGGGAGGAACAGTGTTAGGCGAACACGTCCAGCCACTGGGACCTGGGGGGTTCTGTGCGGCAAGGGGGATTAGTCAGCCCGTTTCCGTCGGCGCGCGGGCGTCTGGCGAACGGGACAATCAGCCGGCCCGCGATCGACTGGGAGCAGCGGTACCGCCGTGCCGTGATCATTAGCGACACCGTGGCCACCGCCTTCGTGGTGGCGGCGATCGGCGGCTTCTTCGGGGCCCGGGACGCGGCCAACTGGCACGAGAAATGGAGAATACTCGCCTTCGGCACCGAGTTGCTGGTGCTGGGAGCGCTTGCGGTGAGCCGGTCATGGGCTCCGGCCGTGCTCGGCCAGGGCGCCGAGGAATTCCGCCGGCTCGGACGCTCACTGTTCACAGCGGCCGTCGTACTGGCGCTCGGCGGGATCGCCCTCACCTCGCGCAACATCAAGCTCTGGATCTTCGTCGCGATCCCGGCGATCGCGCTCGTCACCATGACCGAGCGGTATCTGCTGCGCCTCTGGCTGCACAAACAGCGGAAGGAAGGACGCTGCCTGCGACCGGTGCTCGCTGCCGGGAGCCCGGCCACCGTGAACGACCTGATCACCCGAACCCGCAAGCTCCCGCACCTCGGCTGGCGGGTGGAGGCGGTGTGCACGCCGGACGGTCTCGGACGCGATGGTGACCAACTGGACGGAGTGCCGGTCGTCGGCCGACTGGCGGACGTCGCCACCCACGTCCACCGCGACGGCTACCGTGTCGTCGCGGTCACATCGGACCCGCACTGGTCACCGGACCGGCTGCAGCGGCTGGCCTGGAACCTCGAAGGCAGCGATGCCGAGATGGTCGTGGCCCCCGTGCTGATGGAGGTGGCCGGCCCGCGGCTGCACGTCGACGCGGTGCTCGGGATCCCGCTGCTGCGGGTCAGCATGCCGACCTTCAGCGGAGGCCGCCGGGCGATCAAAGGGGTCGTCGACCGGATGGCCGCGGCGGTCCTGCTGGTGCTGTTCGCGCCGCTGATGGTGCTCGTCGGGTTGCTCGTGCTGCTGGACAGTCGGGGCGGGGCGGTCTACCGCCAGCGCAGGGTGGGCAAGGACGGCCGCGAGTTCACCATTTTCAAGTTCCGCACCATGGCCGCCGGGGCTGACGGGGCACGTGCCGAGCTGGCCGACCGCAACGAGGGCGCCGGCCTGCTGTTCAAGCTCCGCCGGGATCCGCGGGTGACCCGGGTGGGGGCAGTGCTGCGCCGGTACTCGATCGACGAGCTCCCGCAGCTTTTCAACGTGCTCACCGGATCGATGTCGCTCGTCGGTCCGCGGCCTCCGCTACCGGAGGAGTCCGCTGCGTACGGCCCGGACATCCGGCGGCGGCTGCTGGTCAAGCCCGGGCTCACCGGCCTGTGGCAGATCAGCGGACGCAGCGACCTGTCGTGGGAGGAAGCGGTCCGGCTTGACCTGCGGTACGTGGAGGACTGGTCGCTCGCCCTGGACGCAGTGATCTTGTGGAAGACGCTGCGTGCGGTGCTCTATGGGCGAGGGGCCTACTGATGCGCGGGGATCGTCTTCCGGCCGGCGCGCGGACCGCAGGCCGAGAGGGCCTGCCTGGGGGGAGGAACGAGTCATGAGAGTCAGCGTTTTCGGGCTCGGCTACGTGGGCTGCGTGTCGGCCGCGTGCCTGGCCAGCATGGGTCACGAGGTCATCGGGGTGGACGTGAACCAGGTGAAGGTCGACCTGGTCAACGACGGCAAGGCCCCGGTGGTCGAGGAGCGGATCGGCGAGCTCATCGCCGAGGTCGTGCGGACCGGAGCGTTGCGGGCCACCGGCGACGTCCGCGAGGCGATCATGAGCAGCGAGGTGTCGCTGGTCTGCGTGGGCACGCCGTCGGAGCCCAACGGCAGCCTGTGCACCACGTACTTGGAGCGGGTCACCGAGCAGATCGGCGCCGCGCTGGCCGAGGGGGCCAAGCAGGGGGACCGGCACACCGTCGTGTTCCGCAGCACCATGCTCCCGGGCACCTGCCTGAACCTACTGGTACCGATCCTGGAGAAGTACGTCGGCGGCATGGCCGGGGTGGACATCGGGGTCGCGGTCAACCCGGAGTTCCTGCGCGAGGGCACCAGCGTGCAGGACTTCTTCGACCCGCCCAAGACCGTCATCGGCGAGCTCGACCCGGCAAGCGGCGACGCGGTGATGGCGCTGTACGACGGCTTGCCCGGCGAGGTGTTCCGGGTGCCGGTCCCGACGGCCGAGGCGATCAAGTATGCGGACAACGCGTTCCACGGCCTCAAGATCGGCTTCGCGAACGAGCTGGGCGCGGTGTGCCAGGCGCTCGGGGTGGATTCGCACCAGGTGATGGACGTGTTCCTGGCCGACCGCAAGCTGAACGTCAGCCCCGCCTACCTGCGGCCCGGCTTCGCCTTCGGTGGCTCCTGCCTGCCCAAGGACCTGCGCAGCCTGGTCCACGCGGCGCAGCGGGCCGACATCTCGGTGCCCATCCTCGCCCACGTGCTGCCCTCCAACTCCGCACATCTGCAGCGCGCGGTGGAGCTGGTCGAGCGCACCGGCAAGCGCCGGGTGGGCCTGTTCGGGTTGTCCTTCAAACCCGGCACCGACGACCTCCGCGAGAGCCCGCTCGTCGAGCTGGCGGAAAGGCTCTTCGGCAAGGGTTACGACCTGAAGATCTACGACGCCAACGTGAGCCTCTCCCGGCTGATCGGCGCGAACCGCGAGTACATCGAGACCCGGCTGCCGCACCTCGCGCAGCTGCTCGCGGATTCCGTCGACGAGGTGCTCGAGCACGCCGAGGTGTGCCTGGTCGGGACCGGAGATCCGGCCGTGCTGTCGGCGCTGCCCCATGGCGACGGCCCGATGATCGTCGACCTCATCCACCTTCCCGACGCCGAGACGCGCCGGACCGAACCGGGGTACATGGGCCTTGCTTGGTAACACATCGTTTGATGACACAGCCAGCGGCGACGGGTCGAACCGACGCGCGCTGATCCTCGTAGAGAACCTGTCGGTGCCGTTCGACCGACGGGTGTGGCAGGAGTGCACGACGCTGCGCGACGCGGGCTGGACGGTGCACGTCATCTGTCCCCGGGGGGAGAAGCGGGACTCGGAACCGGAGGCAGAGATCGACGGGGTGCGGATCCACCGCTACCCGTTGCGCGCGGCCACCGGAGGACCGGCCGGCTACCTGCGGGAGTACGGATCGGCGTTGTGGCACACGGCCCGGCTGGCCCGCAAGGTCGGCCCGGTCGACGTGGTCCACGCCTGCAACCCGCCCGACCTGCTGTTCCTGCCGGCGCTGTGGCTGAAGCGGCGCGGCGCGCGGTTCGTCTTCGACCAGCACGACCTGGTACCGGAGCTGTACCTCTCCCGGTTCGACCGCGGCGAGGATCTGCTCTACCGCGCCGTGTGCGCGCTGGAACGGCTGACCTACCGGGCCGCGGACGTCGTGCTCGCCACGAACGAGAGCTACCGGGACGTCGCGATGCGCCGTGGCGGCCGGCGGCCGGCGGACGTTTTCGTGGTGCGCAGCGCGCCCCAGATCGACCGGTTCCAACCGGTGCCGCCCGAGCCGGAGTTGAAGCGCGGCAAGCCTCATCTGCTGTGTTATCTCGGTGTCATGGGCCCGCAGGACGGCGTCGACTACGCCTTGCGGGCCCTCGCGAAGCTGCGCGACGAGTTCGGGCGGACCGACTGGCATGCGGTGTTCGTCGGCGCCGGCGACGCCTACGACGCGATGGTGGAGCTGTCCCGGCGGCTCGGTCTCTCCGAGCAGGTGCAGTTCACCGGGCGCATTCCGGACGCCGACCTGGTGCGCTACCTGTCCACCGCGGACGTGTGCCTCTCCCCCGACCCGCGCAATCCGCTCAACGACGTGTCGACCATGAACAAGGTCCTGGAGTACATGGCGATGGGCCGACCGATCGTCTCGTTCGACCTCCGGGAGGCGCGAGTCTCCGCCGGTGACGCCGCTGTCTACGCGCCCGCGAACGACGAGGCCGAATTCGCCAAGCTCATCGCGCTGCTCCTGGACGATCCGGAGAAACGGGCCCAGATGGGCAAGATCGGACAGGAGCGGATCAGCGGGGAGCTTTCCTGGCGGAACTCGCAAGCGTCGCTGCTCGCCGCCTACGCCGTTGCCTGCCGTGACCACACTCCGGTGTCGGCGGGCGACCCGGTCCGGGCACGGAAGAGGCCGCGCCGTTGAGCGATGACACGATACGCCTGGTCACGATCGGGCGGATTCTCCGCCGGCGCCGGCGGCTTCTCGCCGTCCTCGCCGTGGTGGGCGCGCTCGTCGGCTACGGCACCTCGGTGCTGTTTCCGCCGCGGTACACGGCGTCGGCATCGGTACTGCTGCCGGGGCAGTGGGAGGAGCGCGAGCTGCTGACTCAGGTGGACATCGCGACCAGTTCGGCGGTGGTCGATCGCGCGGCTGCCGCACTCGGCTGGAGCGGGGTCAGCGGCACCGAGCTGCGGGATCGAGTGAGCGCCAAGGCCGCCGACGGGAACATCGTCAAGATCTCGGGTACGGCCGACACCCCGGAGCGGGCGCAGCAGCTCTCCGACCGGATGGCCCAGCAGTTCGTCGCATTCGCCGCGCGGATCGCAGGCGGCAGCACCGACTCCGAAGCGGCGACGGAGCCCGAGGCACTGCGGAAGAAGGTGGCGGAGACCAACCGCCACATCACCGACCTGGTCAAGGCGGCCGATCCCGGGCAGAGCGTGGAGAGCGTGGAGGCCCGTACCTCGCTGGAGAAGCTGCGCACCGCGCTGGATGAGGCCATGAAGAAGCTGGACGAGGCCGACCCGGCGACGAACAAGGCCGGCATGGTCGTCATGGGGCCGGCGGCCCGGCCTACCGGCGAGGCGCCGCCTACGAGGATGCAGTTCATCGTCGCCGGGGCGCTGCTGTTCTTCCTGCTCGCGGTCATCGGCCATCTCGCCGCCGCACGGGTGAACCGCCGACTGCGCACCGAACCGGAGATCGCCGCGGCGCTGGGCTCGGCGCTCCTTGGCACGGTCGACGTGCCTGCTGACCGGCGCACGCACCAGCCAGAAGGCCGTGGCCCACGGGCTCGGATCCGTCGGCTCCTTGGCGTCGACACCCGGTGGGACATACCGATCCCGCAGTGGTCCGGCGACGAGGCCGGCAGGCGGATCCGCTACCGGCGGGTGTGCGCTCGCCTCCGGGACCAACTGACGGCCCCCCGGCGGCTGCTGGTGGTCGTACCGGACGGCGACGAGATCGCCCGCCGGGCCGCCGGGCAACTCGTCGCCGAGGCCAAGAGCGATCCGCTGCTGCGGGTGGTGGAGGTTTCGGTGGACCGGCCGATGGTGCCGGACCGCGACACCGAGTCCGGTGCCCTGGTCGTCCTCAGCGCGGGCAGCTGGACCGCGGAGGAACTCGCCGGCATCGCCGAGGCGTGTGCGGACGCCAGGCACGAGGTCGTCGGCGTCGTCGTGGCCGGCACGGTCCGGGCCCGCCCGACGCGGTCTGCCGGCCATCCTCCGGACAACGCCGCTCCGGCACTCGCGGTTCGCGGCCACGCGACGGGAGGTTCAGTGTGACGACGAGCACGACTTCTCAGGCGTCGGCAGCCGCTCCGCTCCTTGACCTGCAGGCGCTGGTGGTGGCGGTGCGCAGGCGCCGCCGCCTCTGGTACTCCATGGCGCTACTGGGGCTGCTGGTCGGCGCGGCGGTGGCAATCCTGCTGCCGCCCCCGCCGGCCGCGGTGACCAAGGTGCTGGTCACGCATCGGGAGGACCAGCCCAACGACACCGGAACGCTGATCCGCACCGACGTCGCGCTGCTGGGGACCACGCGGATCGCCGACAAGGCCCTGCAGTCCCTCAGCTCCCCGGAAAAAACCGAAGACTTCATGCAGGACTACCGGGGTACCGGCTTGACCAACAATCTGCTGCAGATCGATGTGACAGGTGACAGCGACGCGGAAGCGGTGGCCCGGGCCAAGGCGCTGGCCGATGCGTTCGTCGCGGACCATGTGCGGCGGATGCGGGAGACCGCGAAGGCCGAGGCCAAGGCCCTGCTCGACCAGCGTGACCGCATGCGGGGCGAGCTCGCCCAGGTCAACGAGGCGATCGGAGACCGATCGCCGGAGAGCGACTCCAAGGCGTCGGCGAGCATCGAGTCGCTCTTCGCCCGCCGGGCCGAGCTCAACTCGCGGATCGCCGATTTCGACCAGCGCGCAGCGGAGGCGCGCACCGGCACACCCAAGATCATCGCCGGCACGCAGATCGTGGACGCCCCCCGCGCGGTGCGGCACTCCCTGCCCAGGGCCGCTGTCACCAACGCCGCGATCGGGCTCGTCCTCGGGCTCGTCCTCGGGCTCGCGCTGGCCGCGGTCGGCACGGTGGTGGCGGACCGCCCCGTGTTGCGCCGGGACATCTCGGCGAACCTGGGCGCCTCGGTCATCGCCGAGCTGCCCCGCCGGTCGGGCAGGCTGTGGCAGCGCCGACGGACCCGGGCGGCACGCGAACGGCTCACCGCGACCCTTGCCCGCACCGTACGCGGCTCCGCGGAACCGCTGTCGCTGCTGGAACTGGGCTGTGCGCGCAGCACGAGCGTGATCGCCCTGAACGTCGCGAGGGCACTGGCGGCGGAGGGGCCAGTGGTCATCGTCGATGGTCTGCCCGGCCCGCAGCTCGCAGGCCGCCGCCCGAAGCCAGGAGACCCAACCGTGGTCAGCGGCGAGGGCGCCGCGGCCGAGTCGCATCAGGAGCGTCGGCTCGGCGTCGGCTCGGTGGCACCCGGCACGGCGTGGACCGACCTCCAGTACCTCGGCACCCAGACCGTGCTCGTCGTGCGTGCCGGGCACGGCAGCGCCGCATGGCTGCACACCGTGGCGCGGCAGCTCGCGGACCAGCGCATACCGGTGATCGGTGTGGTGCTGATCGACCCCGATCCGCGTGACCGGACCGACGGCACGCTGTGGGACGGGCTGCACACCGCGCTGCGCGGCCAGAACGAGCGGCCGGCCCCGCAGAACGGGACGGGCCAGCGGCGGACGGAGCGGCTGCCGATGCGGGCCGCACGGGTACCGGACAACGACCAGGAAGCGCGGTAGGACATGTGTGGCATCGCAGGCACGTACCGATGGCCGGACGGGAAGATCGTGACCGACCGGCTCACCGATACCCTCGCCCACCGCGGTCCGGACGGGGCGGGCCGGTACGGCCACCCCGTCGGTGACGGCGAAGTGCAGCTGGGACACCGCCGGTTGGCCATCATCGACCTGTCCGAGACCGGCGCCCAGCCGATGGTCTCGGGCGGCCTCGCCCTGACGTACAACGGCGAGTTGTACAACGCGCCCGAGTTGCGTGCCGAGCTGGCAGCCGCCGGGGTGCGCTTCCGCGGTACCTCCGACAGCGAGGTGCTGCTTGAGGCCTGGCGGCGCTGGGGCACGGGCTGCCTGCCCCGGCTGCGCGGCATGTTCGCGTTCGGGATCTTCGACGAGCGAACCGGTGAACTGGTGCTCGCCCGCGACCAGCTCGGCATCAAGCCGCTGTTCCTGCTCCGGCGCGGTGCCGGCCTGGTGTTCGCCTCCGAGCTCAAGGCACTCGCCGCCGCGACCGGCGGGACGCTGGAGGTGGACCATGCGGCGCTGGTGGCCTCGCTGCTGTACTACTGGGTGCCGGACTCACGCTGCGCGTTCCGCGAAGCGGAGAAGCTGCCGCCGGGGAGCTGGCTCCGGTGCCGGCCCGACGGCCGGGTGGAGCGCGGCCGGTTCTGGAACCTCCGGGACGTCGCCGCCGAGGGCCAGGAGCGGGCCCGGGACGGCGAGCAGCCTGATGTCGCTGCCATCGTCGAGGAGTCGACTCGGCGCCACCTGCTCTCCGACGTACCCGTGGCGACCTTCCTCTCCGGCGGTCTTGACTCCAGCTACCTGACCGCCCTTGCGGCCCGCGACCGACCCGGGATCTCCGCCTACACGATCGGGTTCCGCGCCGAGGACGCCAAGTTCGAGGCGATGCCGGACGACCTGCGCTATGCCCGGCAGGTGGCCGAGCGGTTCGGCATCGACCTGCACGAGATCGAGATCGCTCCGAATGTGCTCGACCTGCTGCCGCAGATGACCTACCACCTGGACGAGCCGATCGGCGACCCCGCCGCGATCAACACGTTCCTGATCTGCTCGGCCGCCCGGGAGGCCGGGGTCAAGGTGATGCTCTCGGGGATGGGCGCCGACGAGCTGTTCGCCGGGTACCGCAAGCACCTGGCCAACCTGCTCGCGCTGCGCTACCAGCGCGTCCCGCGGCCTCTGCGGCGCGGAGTGTCCAGGGCCGTGGACCGGCTGCCGGTCGCAACGAGCCGCCGGGGGTACCGGTCGGTGCGCTTCGCGAAGCGGTTCCTCTCCTTCGCCGATCTGCCGGAGGAGACCGCGTTCCGGCGCAGCTACACCATGTACGACCAGGACGAGCTGCTCGCCCTGATCGATCCGGACTTGGCCGGGACGGTCGAGGACGTGCTGACCGAGCACGCGGACATCTACCAGGACAACGACCTCGACGACTTCGTCAACCGCATGTGCCTGGGCGACGCCCGGATGTTCCTGCCGGGCCTGAACCTCGCTTACACGGACCGGTCGAGCATGGCAGCGTCGACCGAGGTGCGGGTGCCGTACGTGGACGTCGAAGTGGTCAAGGCGGCGTTCGCAGTGCCCGGCGATCGCAAGATCGTCGGACGACAGGGCAAGGTCGTCCTCAAGGAGGCGGCCACCTCGATCCTGCCCCGGGAGATCGTGTACCGGCCCAAGGGCCTGTTCAGCGCCCCGCTGCGCGCCTGGATGAGCCGGGATCTGGCACCGCTGGTGCGCGAGGTGGTGCACGACGGCGTGCTCGTCAATTCCGGGATCCTGCGCCGCGACGCGCTGGCGCGGATGGTCGCCGAGGACGCCGCCGGGCAGCGGGACTTCTCCAAGCATCTGTGGCATGTGCTGACCCTCGAGTACTGGTATCGCGGCGCGACCTCTGGGTCCGGCCAGAGCACTCGGTTAACGGCTTAGGAATCAGAGGAGTTCGGGTGAAACAAGTTGTGCAGAACTACAAGAGCGGCGAGCTGGCGGTGCTCGACGTGCCGGTGCCGGGGTGCAAGCCGGGCGGTGTGCTGGTCCGCAGCGCCTACTCGCTGATATCCACCGGGACCGAGCTCATGAAGGTGTCCGAGGCCGGCATGTCGATGCTGGGCAAGGCCCGCTCCCGCCCTGACCAGGTGGCCAAGGTCGTGCAGAGCGTGGCCACCAATGGGCTGCCCGCCACCTACCGCAAGGTGATGGGCAAGCTGGACTCCTACACGCCGCTGGGCTACTCGCTGTGCGGGGTGGTCGAGCAGGTCGGCGCCGGCATCGACGACGTGAAGGTCGGCGACCTCGTGGCCTGCGCCGGCAACGAGCACGCGTTGCACGCCGAGCTGAACTGGGTGCCGAAGAACCTCTACGCCCCGGTGCCGGACGGCCTCGCGCCACGGCACGCGGCCTTCGGCACCGTCGGGTCGATCGCGTTGCAGGGCGTCCGCCGCGGTGAGCCGCAGCTCGGCGACGTGGCGCTGGTCATCGGCCTCGGGCTGATCGGGCAGCTGGTGGTGCAGTTGCTGGCCGCCTCGGGGGTCCGCGTCGTCGGGGTCGACCCCGACCCGGTGCGCTGCGAGCTCGCCGAGCGCCTGGGCGCCGCGGCCTGCGGCGATCCCGCGTCCGCGGCCGTGGAAGCCACCGTCGCCGAACTCACCGGCGGTCACGGCGTGGACCAGGTGTACCTGGCCGCCGGGGGCGGCAGCAACCAGCCCGTCGAGCTGGCCGCCCGGCTGAGCCGGGACCGCGGCCGGGTCGTCGACATCGGCAAGTGCCGCCTGGACCTGCCGTGGAACGCGTACTACGAGAAAGAGCTCGACGTCCGGTTCTCCCGCAGTTACGGCCCCGGACGCTACGACCCGGAGTACGAGCTCGAGGGGCGGGACTACCCGATCGGCTACGTGCGCTGGACCGAGCGCCGCAACCTGGCGTGCTTCCTCGATCTCCTCGCCCTCGGCCGCGTCGACGTGGAGCCCCTGGTCTCCCACGTCGCCGACTTCGATGATGCCGTCGAGACGTACCAGAGCCTGAAGGACGGCGACCTGAAGGCCGTGGCCGTGCTGTTCCGGTACCCCGGCCCCGGTGAACACGCAGCGGAAGCGGAGGCCCCGGCGGTGTCCGTGCCCGCGGTGAAGCGACCCAGCGGCGGAGTGTCCACGCCGGCCCGGGCCGCCAATGCGCCGGTGCGCCTTGCGTTCGTCGGCGCGGGAAACTACGCGACGTCGATGCTGCTGCCGCACCTGGCACAGCGCGAAGGCGTCGAGTTGTCGACAGTCGTCACCACGACGGCGCTGTCCGCGGCCAACGCCAAGCGGAAGTTCGGCTTCGCCGAGGCGACCACCGATCTCGACGCCGTGCTCGGTGACAAGTCCATCGACGCGGTGTTCGTGGTCACCCGGCACAGCTCGCACGCCGAACTGACTCAAAAGGCACTGCTGGCCGGCAAGACGGTGTTCGTGGAGAAGCCCCTGGCCCTCACCGAGGACGAGCTGGCCGGAGTGCTCACGGCGGTGGAGGAGTCCGGCAACGACCGGCTGCAGGTGGGCTTCAACCGCCGGTTCGCGCCGCTGCTGCAGGAGGCCAGGAAGCGGTTCGGCGCCCGGACCGGTCCAGCGAGCCTCCGCTACCTGGTCAACGCGGGCCGGCTGGCGCACGGCAGCTGGTACCTCCAACAAGGCACCGAGGGCTCGCGGTTCGCCGGCGAAGGCGGACACTTCATCGACACGGCGAGCTGGCTGCTCGCGGCCGACCCGGTATCGGTGTACGCGGTCGCCACGTCCGGCAACGAGGGCGGCAGTGACATTCAGGTGGTGCTGCGATACCCGGACGGGTCCACCGCCACCATCAGCTATGTCACCACCGGCCCAGCCGCCTTCCCCAAGGAGACGCTGGACCTGGTCGCGGACGGCCGTGCGCTGCGGCTCGACGACTTCGTCCGTGCCGCTGTTTACGATGGCGGCCGCAAGCGGTGGGTCAGTTCGCGGCTGCCCAAGGCCCGGGACAAGGGCCAGTCCGCCGAGCTGGCCGCGTTCATCAAGGCCGTGCGGACCGGCGGGCCGATGCCGGTGCCGCTGGAGTCGCTGGTCGCCACCACGGCGGCCACCCTCGCCGTGCAGGCCGGCCTGGCCGGCGGCGCGCCGGTGACGTTGGCGAGGGCGCGATGACTGTGAACTCGGGGAGCCCGGGCTGGTACCTGCGGCGGCTGTCCCGGATGGGACCGCGGGAGGTCGGCGGCCGGGTGGGCGACGCCGTGCGCAGGCGGCGGTGGCGGTCGGCGCGGCCGGACTGCCCGAGGGTGACCGGCGCCCGGTTCACCGCGGTACTGCCCGCCGGGACGATCGCCGCAATACCTCCGGACGCCGCGAAACGTCTCATCGCCGAGGCGGACCGGCTGATGTACGGGCACGTCGAGTATTTCGGGGTGGTCCGCGACGACCTGGCCGACCCGGACTGGTGGTGCGACCCGAAGACCGGGCGCCGGGCTCCGTGGGGATACGCCTTCGACGTGCCCTACCGGAACGAGGACGCGGTCGGGGACATCAAGCAGATCTGGGAGCCGTCCCGGCATCAGTACCTCACCGTGCTCGCCGCCGCCTACGCGATCACCGGGAACGAGCGGTACGCCGAGCGAGTGGCCGAGCACCTGCGGTCGTGGTGGGCGGCCAACCCACCGCTGCGCGGCGTGCACTGGATCAGCGGCATCGAGCTGGGCATCCGGCTGCTGTCCTGGGTGTGGATCCGCCGGCTGCTCGACGGCTGGCCGGGCGTGGCCGGGCTGTTCGAGGGCAACCCGGTGGCGCTGAACCAGATCTGGCACCACCAGCGCTGGCTGGCCGCCTTCCCCAGCCGGGGGTCTTCGGCGAACAACCACGTCATCGCCGAGGCCGCCGGGCAGTTCGCCGCAGCCTGCGCGTTCGGGTGGTTCCCCTCCTCGGCGCGTTGGCGAGCCGGCGCGCTGCGGTCGCTGGAGCGGCACCTGCGAAGCAACACCTACGACTCCGGCCTCAACCGCGAGCTGGCCACCGAGTATCACGGCCTCGTGCTGGAACTCGGCCTGGCCGCGGTGGCCGAGGCGGATGCCGCCGACGTGCCGGTCCCCGGGTCCATCCGGCTGGTGCTGCTGCGCATGACCGACGCGCTCGCGGCCATCGTGGACAGCCGGCTACGGCCGCCGCGCCAGGGGGACGCGGACGACGGGCACGGTCTGGTCGTGGACGGCGCGGGCACCGACCGCTGGGCCTCGCTGCTGGCCACCGGGGACGCCGTGTTCGGCCGGCTCGCCTGGTGGCCGGTAGTGACCGGCACCGATGTGCGCACCCCGCTACTGGCCGCGCTCATCCGGCCGTACGCGAAAAATGGAACCGCACCGGCCGTGACCCGCCCGGCAAGCCGACCGGCCCACTTCGCCGACGCGGGCATGACCATCCTGCGCGGTCCGGAGGAGATCTGGTGCCGCTGCGACGGAGGTCCGCACGGCTTCCTGTCCATCGCCGCGCATGCCCACGCGGACGCGCTGTCCGTGGAGGTCCGGCACGACGGGGTCGACGTGCTCGCCGACCCGGGGACGTTCTGCTACCACGGGCAGCCCGAGTGGCGGCAGTACTTCCGGTCGACCCTCGGCCACAACACCCTGCAGCTCGATGGCGGTGACCAGTCCGTCTCCGGCGGCCCGTTCCTGTGGACCCGGCATGCCCGCAGCCGCGTCCTGGTCGCGGACACATCCGGCGCCTTGGAAGGGGGGACGGCCCGCTGGTGCGCCGAGCACGACGGTTACCAGCGCTCCGTGCACCGCCGCCGGGTGGAGCTGACGGCCGCGAGCCAGGAGCTGAGGGTGGTTGACGAGGTCCGCGACCAACACAGCCCGCGCCGCGCCGTGCGCCTGGCGTTCCACCTCGGCCCGGCCATCGCCGCGGACCTGGTGGGGAACTGGGCACTGCTCACCTGGACCCGGGACGGCGAGGACCGCTCCGCGGTGCTCGACCTGCCCGGGCAGCTGAGCTGGCGGGCGCACCGCGGCGAGAGCGACCCGCCGCTGGGCTGGTACTCCGCCGGATTCGGGCGCAAGGAACCCACCACAACGCTGGTCGGCACCGGCTTCGCCGACGGCGTGGAGGGGTTCACCACCGTACTCAGGTTCCGCGGCTTGGGGGTGTTGTGAAAGTCCTGTGCGGTGCCGGACACCGTGGGTGCTGTGCGGGGCTTTCACAACACCCCCAAGGGGGGCGCGTGGGGATCAAGAGGCGGCACTGGGCGTTGGCGGCGGCACCGCTGGCGCTGGCCCTGCTGACGGCGACCGGTTGTGAGAGCACGACGGGCGCCCGGGCGGAGCCGACCGCTGCACCATCCACGTCCGTGGCCGGGTCCGTGGCCCGGGTGTGCGCCAAGCCCGCGGCCGGGCCGGCGAAGGCGCCGGCGGGCGCGGTGACGGTCGACCCCGCGGTGGTCGGTGACCTGGCAGCGAAGACCAAGAGCAACCCTCCGAAGACCACGTTCTGGCTTCGACCGGGCAAGCACAGGCTCGAGCCGGACCGCTACGCCCAGGTCATCCCCAAGGAGGGGAACCGCTACCTCGGTGCGCCAGGCGCGGTGTTCGACGGCGGGAAGAAGAACCAGTACGCGTTCGGCGGCAGTGCCCGCAACGTCACCATCCGCTACCTGACCGTGCAGCGTTTCGTCGCGCCGCACGACGAGGGCGTGGTCAACCATGACTCGGCCGACGGGTGGGTGATCGAGCACGCGACGATCCAGTACAACTCCGCCGCCGGGCTGATGGCCGGTGCCCGCCAGCAGGTCCGTGCCAGCTGCCTGCGCGACAACGGCCAGTACGGCATGAACGCGTACAAGGCCGGCGACTCCATCCGCGGCCTGGTGGTCGAGGGCAACGAGATCGTGGGCAACAACACCGGCGACTGGGAGCGGCGGAAGGAGGGCTGCGGCTGCACCGGAGGCATCAAGTTCTGGGCCGTCAACGGCGCCGACATACGCGGCAACTGGGTGCACGACAACCGCGGAACAGGCTTGTGGGCGGACACGAACAACAACGACTTCCGCATCGAGAACAACGTGATCGAGGCCAACGACGGTGCCGCGCTGATCTACGAGACCAGCTACAACGCGGTCATCCGGAACAACACGATCCGGCGGAACAACTGGGTCGAGGGCCGCAGGGAAGCGAGCCGCGGCGACAACTTCCCCTTCGCGACCGTCTACCTGTCCGAGTCCGGTGGCGAACCACGGATCAAAGCCCGCACCGACAAGATCGAGATCTATCGGAACGTGCTGGAGAACAACTGGTCCGGGATCACCCTGTGGGAAAACGCCGACCGGTTCTGCAACAGCCCGGCCAACACCTCGTCCGGTGACTGCACCTTGCTGGTGCCGGACACCGACCGCTGCGCGAAGCCGGCGATCTCCAAGCCGCCGCTCTACGCCGACTGCCGGTGGAAGACCCAGCGGGTGGACATCCACGACAACCGCTTCGAGCTGGACAAGTCCGTCGTCAAGTGCACGGCGAAGTGCGACCGCATGGCGGTCCTTGCCAACTACGGCACCTATCCGGACTGGTCGCCGTACAAGGGCGAGCGGGTGGCCGAGGCGATCACCCGCAAGCAGGACAACCGCTGGCACGACAACGTCTACCTCGGTCCGTGGAATTTCGTCGCCTACGACCCGAGCCGGGTACTCACCTTCGGGGAGTGGCAGGGCACGCCGTACCAGCAAGACGCGGGCAGCACCTTCCGCGCACGGGCCGGTGGTTGAGATGGGCGGGGATCTGCGGCGCGGTGGGCTGCCGGGCGGAGCGGACACGGCGGACCCGCAGCCCGGCGCCGAACCGCGCCCTGCCGGCACACCGAAGATCGTCGGGATCGTCTGGGGGTTGCTGGTCCTCAACACGCTCGGCTCCGCCGGGGCGAAGACCATCATCCCGCTGCCCCGCTCCCTCATCCAGCTGGTCACCATGGGCGCGCTGGTCGCCGCGTTCACACTGGCGCTCGCAGTCAATCTCCGGCTGCGCATCCGAGCCAGCTCCTTCGTGCTCCTGCTCACCCTGCTGCTGGTGCCGAGCGTCATCTCCAGCCTGCAACTGGAGTCCGGATTCGGCGCGCTGTTCCGCTGCGCCCGGCTGGCTCTCTTCATCGGCACGCTGTGGCTGCTCAGCCGCTGGTGGGACGGCGGCCTGACGTTCGTCCGGCACCACATCCGGGTGTACTTCGCGGTGCTCGGGTCGGTGGCCGCCGGCCTGGTCATCTCACCGGGCGCGGCCATGCCCGAGCTCTACGGCGGACGTCTTGTCGGTGCGTTGTGGCCGCTCACCCCGCCGCAGATCGGACAGTACGCCGCGGTGATCATCGGTCTCACCGTGCTGCTCGTACTGGGCCGCCGGACCGACAGGGCCAGCGCGGCGGTCATCATCGTGCCCTCACTCATCCTGCTCGCGTTGACCCATACCCGGACGGCCACGCTCGGCCTGCTCATCGGGTTGGCATTGGCGATCGGCTCGCTCGTCCTGACCAGCGCCGCCGCCCGCCGGTTCTTCACCTGGGCGGTGCTGTGCGCCGCGGTGGCCGCGGTGGGGTTCGCCTCCGCGCTACGGGCGTGGTTCCTGCGCGGACAGAGCCAGGAGAACCTCACCAGCCTCACCGGCCGGGCCAAGGTCTGGGACGCCCTGCTGGCAGCGCCCAGGACGACCGCGGAGAAGTTGTTCGGCGTGGGCCTGGGCGACAAGTCGTTCGGCGGGCTGCCGATCGACAACAGCTGGCTGGCCGTTTACCACGAGCAGGGTCTGACCGGCGTCGCCCTCGTGGCGGCGATCATCATCGTGCTGGGCGGCGTCGCGTTGCTGCGGCCACCCTCGCTGCAGAGGGCCTGCGCGATCTTCCTGATCAGCTATTGCGCGATCGCGTCGTACACCGAGGCCGGTCTGGGCGACGCCTCGCCGTATCTGCTGCACCTGGCCCTGGCCGCCTCGCTGCTGGCGGCACCTGCCGCGACCACGCCCCTCTCGACGCCCGCAGCCCCTCGACGGCGCGTCCCGGGATGGGCCCGGAGATCGGAGGTGACCTGAGCATGCACGTCCTCGTGGTGCACAACCGCTATTCCTCGGCGCAGCCGAGCGGGGAGAACAAGGTCGTCGACCAGGAGGTGGGGCTGCTGCGCGCGGCCGGCCACCGGGTCGAGGTGTTCGAGCGGCGCAGCGACGACATCGCCGCCCGGTCCCTCCTTGCCAAGGCCGCGGTGCCGCTCCTTGTGCCGTGGAACCCGGCGGTCCGCGCGGAGCTCGCCGCCCGGCTCCGCACCGAGCGGCCGGACGTGGTGCACGTCCACAACGTCTTCCCGCTCCTGTCGCCCGCGGTGCTGGCCGCCTGCGCCGACGCCGGCGTGCCAGCCGTCGCCACGCTGCACAACTACACCCAGGTCTGCCCGCCCGGCACGCTGCAGCGGGACAGCCGGCCGTGCACCGAGTGCGTCGGGTCGGCGCCGCTGCCCGCCGTCCGGCACGGCTGCTACCGGAGCTCCCGGCTGGCGACGGTGCCGCTCGCGGTCAGCCTGTCGGTCAACCGGCGGCGGTGGTGGTCCGGTGTGGAGCGGTTCTTCTGCATCTCCGCGGCGCAGCGCGACGTCCTGGTGCGGGCCGGCATGCCGGCCGAGCGGCTGGCGGTGAAGCACAACTTCGTGCCCGACCCGGACGCCCGCCGAGCGGGCGCCGGCGAGCATCTGCTCTATCTCGGCCGGCTCGCGGAGGCCAAGGGCGTGCGGCTGCTCATGGCCGCGTGGGACGAGATCGCAGCGAGCGGCGGTGTGGGCGTGCCGCTCGTGATCGCCGGCACGGGGCCGCTGGAGCGAGAGGTGACCACCTGGGCGGCGGGCCGCGACGACGTGCGGTACGTCGGCCTGTACGACCCGGCGGAGTCCCGGCAGGCCATCGCGCGGTCGGTCGCCGTGGTGGCTCCCTCGACATGGCTGGAGCCGTTCGGCCTGGTGGTCGTGGAGGCGATGGCGGCGGGGGTCCCGGCCGTCGCCGCCGGTCACGGCGCCTTCGTCGAACTCGTCGAGGACGGGGTGACCGGGCTGCTGCACCAGCCGGGTGAGCCCGCCTCGCTCGCGTCCTGCCTACGCCGGATCACGGCCGAGCCGGCCCGCAACCGCGAGCTGGGCCGGGCGGCCCGGCGCCGTTACGAGCAGGATTTCAGCCCGGCCGTCGGTCTTGAGCGCCTGGTGGAGGAGTACCGCACCGCGGTCGCGGGTCGGTCCGGCGGCGGGGACAGCCCGCCGCCGGTAGGGAGGGAATCAATGGGGGGCAGTAAATGACACGATGCCGACTCTGCGGCTCGGTGGCGCTGGAGAGCGTCGTCGATCTCGGGGCGACTCCGCCATGTGAGAGCTTTCTCGCCGCGGACCAACTGGACAAGGCGGAGCCGGCGTACCCGCTGCATCTGCGGGTCTGCACCGACTGCTGGCTGGCGCAGATCCCTCCGCTGATCACGCCGGAGGAGACGTTCACGCAGTACGCGTACTTCTCCTCCTACTCGACCTCCTGGGTGGAGCACGCGCGCACGTTCGTCGCCGACGCCACAGCGCGACTTGCTCTCGGCACCGACGCCTTCGTGGTCGAGGTCGCGAGCAACGACGGGTACCTGCTGAGGCACATGGTGGACCGGGGGATCCGCTGCCTCGGCATCGAGCCGTCGGTGAACGTCGGCGCAGCGGCGCGGGACGCGGGTGTGCCCACGCTCACGGAGTTCCTGGCCCCGGACATCGGCTCGGCCGTCCGCGCCGAGCACGGCCCGGCGGACCTGGTCGTGGCCAACAACGTGTACGCGCACATCCCCGACGTGGTCGGGTTCACCCAGGGGTTGCGCGCCCTGGTCGCCGACGACGGCTGGGTCTCCATCGAGGTGCAGCACCTGCTGACCCTGATCGAGGAGAACCAGTACGACACGATCTACCACGAGCACTTCCAGTACTACACGGTCGCGTCCGCGACCCGGGCCCTTGCGAGCGGCGGACTCACGCTCGTGGACGTCGAGTTGCTGCCCACGCACGGCGGCTCCGTCCGGCTGTGGGCCCGGCCGGCCGAGGTGGCCGGCGAGCCGACGCAGCGGGTGGCCGACGTGCTGGACCGGGAGAAGGCCGCCGGGCTGCAGGAGCTGTCCGGGTACACCGAGTTCTCCGCCCGGGTGGCCAAGGTGCGCCGGGACCTCCTGCGGTTCCTCATCGAGGCGGCCGAGCGCGGCGAGACGGTCGTCGGCTACGGCGCCCCGGGCAAGGGCAACACCCTGCTCAACCACTGCGGCATCCGGCCCGACCTGCTCCCGTACACGGTCGACCGCAACCCCTACAAGCACGGCAGGTTCACCCCGGGCACCCGCATCCCGATCCTGCCGCCCGAGCAGATAGCCGCCGACAGACCGGACTACGTCCTCGTACTCCCGTGGAACCTGCGGGACGAGCTGGTCGAGCAGCTGTCCTTCGTGCACGCCTGGGGCGGCCGACTGGTCTTTCCCATCCCGGAACTGAGCATTGTCGAGGTCAAGCCATGAAGGTCGTTCTGTTCTGCGGCGGTTATGGGCTGCGTATGCGCAGCGGATCCTCCGACGACATGCCCAAGCCGATGGCGATGGTCGGCCCGCGGCCGCTGATCTGGCACGTCATGCGCTACTACGCGTACTTCGGGCACACGGAGTTCATCCTGTGTCTCGGGTACGGGGCTCACCACATCAAGAGCTTCTTCCTCAATTACGAGGAGACGACGTCCAACGACTTCGTCCTGCGCAACGGGCGGACCGAGCTGCTGTCCGCCGACATCGCCGACTGGACGATCACGTTCGCGCAGACCGGCGTCGAGTCACCGATCGGGGAGCGGCTGCGCCGGGTGCGGCACCACCTGGACGGCGACGACATGTTCCTCGCCAACTACGCCGACGTGCTCACCGACGCCCCGCTGCCGGAGATGATCGACCGGTTCGCCTGCCGCGACGCCGGTGCGTCGATGATGGTGGTGCCGCCGCAGTCCTCGTTCCACTGCGTGGACCTGGGCGAGGACGGCCTGGTAGGAGGCATCACCGCGGTGAGCGAACTGCCGCTGTGGGAGAACGGCGGCTACTTCGTGCTCCGTCAGGAGGTCTTCGACCACATACCGGAGGGCGGGGACCTGGTCGCCGACGGATGCGCCCAACTGGCCAAGCGTGGCCGACTGGTGGCGCACCAGCACCGCGGATTCTGGAAGCCGACCGACACCGTGAAGGAGCGGGCCGCGCTCGACGCCGCCTACGCCCTGGGCGACCGCCCGTGGGCCGTGTGGGAACGGGACGGCGCGGGGGCGAGCGCGACCGGCAGCAGGGACGGCGTTGGGGCGAGGACCGCGTGATCCGGCTCGGAGCCGGGCGCCTGGACCGGCTCGTCGTGGTAGGCGCGCACTGCGACGACATCGCCATCGGCGCCGGCGGCACGCTGCTGACGCTGTGCCTCGCGCAGCCGGGTATCCGCGTCGACGCGCTGGTGCTCTCCGGCGGTGGCAGCGAGCGGGAGCAGGAGGAGCAGGCCGCGCTCGCCGCCTTCTGCCCGGGCGCCGACCTGCGGCTGACCGTGCACAAGCTGCCGGACGGCCGGCTGCCGGCGCACTGGGACGAGGCCAAGGCCGCGGTCGAGGAACTGCGCGGGCAGGCCGAGCCGGATCTCGTGCTGGCCCCGCGCACCGAGGACGCGCACCAGGATCACCGCGGCCTGGCGAAGCTGGTCACCACCGCATTCCGCGACCACCTCGTGCTCGGCTACGAGATCGTCAAGTGGGACGGCGATCTCGGCCGTATGGCGGCGTACCAGCCGCTGTCGCCGGAGATCGCCGAACAAAAGGTGCGACTGCTGCAGGAGCACTACCCCTCGCAGCGGCACCGGCCCTGGTTCGACCGGGAGGCATTCCTCGGTCTTGCGCGGATCCGCGGCATCGAATGCCACGCGCGCTACGCCGAGGCGTTCGCCGTCACCAAACTCACGCTCAATCTGGGGGACTGAACCTTGCGCGTACTGCTGACCGGACACCAGGGCTACCTGGGCACCGTGATGGCCCCGGTCCTCGCGGCCGCCGGGCACGAGGTCGTCGGCCTCGACGCCGGCCTCTTCGCCGACTGCGTGCTGGGCCCGCCGCCCGCGGACCCGCAGGGGCATCGGGTGGACCTGCGCGACGTCAGGGCCGAACACGCGGCCGGGGTGGACGCCGTGATCCACCTGGCCGCGCTGTCCAACGACCCGCTGGGATCGCTGGCGCCGGACCTCACCTACGACATCAACCACCACGCGTCCGTACGGCTGGCCCGGCTGGCCCGCGACGCCGGAGTGCGGCGCTTCCTGTACGCGTCGACCTGCTCGGTCTACGGCGCCGCCGGCGGTGACGACCTGGTGGGCGAGGACGCCCCGCTGCGCCCGGTGACGCCGTACGCGGAGTCCAAGGTGCGGGTGGAGGACGACCTGCACGCGCTGGCCGATGGCGACTTCACCCCGGTGTTCATGCGCAACGCCACCGCCTTCGGCTACTCGCCCCGGCTGCGCGCCGACATCGTGCTGAACAACCTGGTGGGCCACGCGCTCCTGTCCGGCGAGGTGCTGGTGCTCTCCGACGGCACCCCCTGGCGCCCGCTGGTGCACGCCGCCGACATCGCACGGGCCTTCGCGGCCGCGCTGGTCGCGCCGCGCGAAGCGGTGCACGACCGGGCGTTCAACATCGGCAGCGAGATCAACAACGTCACGGTCGCCGAGATCGCCGAGCAGGTCGCCGAGGCGGTGTCCGGCTCGAAGGTGGTGATCACCGGGGAGACCGGTGCCGATCCGCGGTCGTACCGGGTGGACTTCTCCCGGTTCCGCGCAGCGATACCCGGCTTCGACTGCGATTGGACGGTGAAGCAGGGTGCGCTCGAACTCGCCGATGCCTACCGGAAACACGGGCTGACGCGGGAGGACTTCGAGCAACGCTTCACCCGCCTTGCCGTGCTGCGCGCGGCGTCCGACGCCGGCACCGTCGACGACACCCTGCGGTGGCGCCGATGACAGCGGCCGGCGGCCAGCCGATGATCACGCCCGGCGAAGAGATGTACGCGCTGGTGGAGCGGCTGTACCCGCTGTGCCGGAGCATCACCGGCGACGGTGTGCGCGCCACCCTGGACATCGTCGGCGAGTACGTCCCGCTGCAGGTGCACGAGGTGCCGACCGGGACTCAGGTGCTCGACTGGACGGTGCCGCAGGAGTGGAACATCCGGGACGCGTACATCGCCGACACCGCAGGCAACCGGGTCGTCGACTTCGCCGCGTCCAGCCTGCACGTGCTCGGCTACAGCGTGCCGGTGTCGGCGACGATGCCGCTGGCCGAGCTGCGCGGACACCTGCACACCCTGCCGGACCACCCGAGCTGGGTGCCGTACCGCACCAGCTACTACAAGCCGGACTGGGGGTTCTGCCTGGCCCAGGACACCTTGGACGCGATGCCGGACGGCGAGTACGAGGTGCGCATCGACTCCACGCTCGCGGACGGCCACCTCACCTACGCCGAGCACGTGATCCCCGGGCAGGTCCAGGACGAGGTGATCGTCTCCTGCCACGTCTGCCACCCGTCGCTGGCCAACGACAACCTGGCCGGCATCGCGGTGGCGACGTACCTGGCCCGGGCGCTGGCGCAGCAGACGCCGTACTACACCTACCGGTTCCTGTTCGCGCCCGGCACCATCGGGGCGATCACCTGGCTGGCCCGCAACGCGGAGCGGGTGGAACGGGTGAAGCACGGCCTGGTGCTGGCCTGCGCCGGCGACCCGGGCCGGCTGACGTACAAGCAGAGCAGGCGCGGCGACGCGGAGATCGACCGGGTGATGCGGCATGTGCTGGCCGCCTCCGAACGCCCGCACCACGTCAACGAGTTCACTCCGTACGGCTACGACGAGCGGCAGTTCTGCTCGCCCGGGTTCAACCTCGGCGTGGGCTCGCTCAGCCGGACCCCGTACGCCGGCTACCCCGAGTACCACACCTCGGCGGACAACCTGGACTTCGTCTCCCCAGAGGCGATGGCGGACACGCTCGCCGTCTGCCGCGAGGCGTTCGCCGTGCTTGACCGCAACCGGCGGTACCTCAACCTCAGCCCCTACGGCGAACCACAGCTGGGCCGGCGCGGGCTGTACGACGCGCTCGGCGGCCGCAGCGACACCAAGCAGGCTCAGATGGCCATGCTCTGGGTGCTCAACCTCTCCGACGGCGAGCACAGTCTGCTGGATGTCGCCGAGCGGTCCGGGCTGCCGTTCGGCACCGTCGCCGCCGCGGCCGGCGCCCTGCACGGCGCCGGGCTGCTCAAGGCATGACGCCGATGACCACCAGGGGGGAGAATCCGCAGACAACGGCGCGACCGGCCGGATCCGCCCGGCGGGCCCTCGTCGGCCGGCTGTCCTGGGGGCTGGCCGACCAGGCGGCCTCCAGCATGACCAACTTCGCGGTGGGGATCTACGTGGCACGCTCGCTCGGGCTTGCCGCGTTCGGCGTGTTCAGCCTGGCCTGGGTGACCTACGGCGTCGTGCTCAACGTCTCCCGCGGGCTGGCGACCGATCCGCTCGTGGTGCGCTTCAGCGGTGTGTCGGACGCGTCCTGGCGCGGGGCCGTGGCCCGGTCGTCCGGTACCGCGCTCGGCGTCGGCGTCGCCCTCGGCGCGGCGTGTCTGGTGATCGGGCTGGCCCTGGGTGGTCGTGTGGGGCCCGCGTTCGCCGCCCTTGGCGTCATGCTGCCGGGGCTGCTGCTGCAGGACGCCTGGCGGTTCTCGTTCTTCGCCGCCGGCACCGGGCGGAAGGCGTTCGTCAACGACCTCGTGTGGGGCGTCGCGCTCATCCCGGCCATGGTCGTGGCGGCCCGCGTGGGCAGCGTGGCCGCTTTCGTGCTCGCCTGGGGCGCGTCCGCCACGGTGGCGGCGGCGTACGGCTACATCCAGTCCGGCATCCTGCCCTGGGTGACCGGGGCGCGCGGGTGGCTTCGCGAGCAGCGCGATCTCGGCTACCGGTACCTGGTCGAGAACGTCAGCCTCAGCGGCGCGAGCCAGCTGCGGGCGTACGGGCTCGGCGCGATCGTCGGGGTCGGCGCGGTGGGTGCGGTGCGGGGCGCCGAGCTCCTGCTCGGCCCGTTCCTCGCCGTGCTGATGGGTCTGTCGCTGGTCACCGTCCCGGAGGCGGCACGGGTGCTGCGGCGGGCCGCGCACCGCCTTGGCTCGTTCTGTCTCCTGCTGGGTGGCGGGCAGGCCGCCGCGGCGCTGCTCTGGGGCGGGGCGCTGCTGCTGATGCCGGACCGGCTCGGCGAGTTGGTGCTCGGCGACGTCTGGCACTCCGCCGCACAGCTCATCGTGCCGGTCACCCTCGGCGTCGCGGGCGCCGGCCTCGGCACCGGCGCGGCGGCCGGGCTGCGCGCGCTCGGCGCGGCCCGGCGCAGCCTGCGCTGCCAGCTGTTCGCCTCCGCCTGCTATGTCAGCGGTGGGCTCGGCGGAGCGGTCGTGGCCGGCACGGTCGGCTCGGCCTGGGGCGTCGCCGCCGCGACCGTCTGCGGCTCGGCCGTGTGGTGGCTGCAACTGCGGTCCGCCCTGCGCGAGCGCCACCAGAATCCCATCCCCGAAGTGAGGACCTCATGACCGCGCAACCCAGGCTGAGCATCGGCCTGCCCGTGTACAACGGCGAGGAGTACCTTGCCGAGGCGCTCGACGCCCTGCTCGGCCAGACCTACGAGGACTTCGAGCTGGTCATCTCCGACAACGCCTCGACCGACGGGACCGAGGACATCTGCCGCAAGTACGCCGCGCAGGACTCACGCATCCGGTACCTCCGGCTGCCCGGCAACATCGGCGCCGCACCGAACCACAACTACGTGTTCACAGAGTGCCGCGGCGAGTTGTTCAAATGGGCCTCGCACGACGACCTGTACGCCCGGGACCTGCTGCGGCGCTGCGTGGAGGCGCTGGACGAGCGGCCGGAGGTGATCCTCGCGCACAGCGGCCAGGCGGTCATCGACGGCGACGGCCAGGTGAAGGTCCCGTACGAGTACGGGCTCGCCACCGACTCGCCGCACCCGCCGGAGCGTTTTTGCAGTCTGCTGTTCGAGCCCGGTGGCGACGACTTCTACGGGGTGATGCGGGCCGACGTGCTGCGCCGGGTGAAGCCGCACGACAGTTACCACCACGCGGACCGCACGTTCGTCGCCGAGATCGCCCTGCACGGGCCCTTCCACCAGGTGCCGGAGCTGCTGTACTTCCGCCGCGACCACCCCACCCGCGCCGAGCGGGCGAACCCGGGCAAGCGCTCCCGGTGCGTCAACCTGGACCCGCGCCGGGCAGGCCCGCTGCACCCGACGCCCCGGCTGCTCGCCGAGTACGTCTGGGGCTTCTTTACGGCGATCCGGCGGGCGCCGTTGTCCCCCACCGACCGGCGCGCGTGCTACCGACACCTGGCCGCATGGATGACCAGCCGGGTCCGGCCGGGCGCCGGCGAGCGGGTCGAGGACCGCGCCCCGGTCGACCCGGCCCGGCTCACTGTCTCCGTCGACGCCCTCGTCGCCGGCCGTGAGGGAAGGCAGGCATGACGTCCGCCGACGAAACCCCGGTGCGCGTCGGGGTGTTCGGCCTGCTCGGCTCCGGCAACCTCGGCAACGACGGGTCGCTCGAGGCCGTGCTCGGGTACCTCCGCGCCGATCACCCGGAGGCGGTCGTGGACGCGCTGTGCGGCGGACCTGAGGTCGTCGCGTCCCGGTACGGGATCCCCGCGACGCGGCTGCACTGGTACCGCGGGGAGTACCGGACCGCGTCACGTGCGGGCGCGATCGCGGGCAAGGGTCTGGGCAAACTCGTCGACGCCGTCCGCACCGCCGCCTGGGTGCGCCGGCACGACGTGGTGATCGTGCCGGGCATGGGCGTCCTGGAGGCCACGCTGCCGCTGCGGCCGTGGGGCTTCCCGTACTCACTGTTCCTGCTCTGCGCGAGCGGCCGGCTGTTCGGCACCCGGGTCGCGCTGGTCAGCGTCGGCGCCGCCGCGATCGGCAACCGGCCGACCCGAGCCTTGGTGCGCTGGTCGGCGCGGCTGGCCACGTACCGGTCGTACCGGGACACCCTGTCCCGCGACGCGATGCGGGCGATGGGCGTGGACACCGCGCGCGACGAGGTCTACCCGGACCTCGCTTTCGCCCTGCCGATGCCGCGGGCGAGCGCGCCCTCGGGCTCACCGGGCCGGGTCTGCGTCGGTGTCATGGACTTCCACGGTGGCAACGACGACCGCGCCCGGGCCGAGGAGATATACCGGCGCTACCTCGACGGGACGATCCGGTTCGTCCGCGCGCTGGTCGAGGAGGGCAGGGCGGTCCGGCTGCTCACCGGCGACGAGTGCGATGCGTCGGTGGTCGCCGCGATCCTCGACGCGGTGGACTCATCGCTGGTCACCGCTGCCGAGACGTCCTCACTGGCCGACCTGATGAACGAGATGGCGGCTGCCGACACCGTGGTGGCGATCCGATACCACAACCTGATCTGCGCGCTGAAGACCGGCACGCCGGTGCTCGCACTCAGCTATGCGGCGAAGAGCGACGCGCTCATGGACAGGATGGGCCTCGGCGCGTTCTGCCACCCGGCGCGCGAGGTCGACGCCGACCGGCTGCTCGAACAGTTCCGGGAGCTGGAGAAGCGCTCGGCGGAGCTGCGACAGACCCTCACCGGGCGGAACCTGGCCGCGGCCCGGCAACTGGAGCACCAGTTCACCGCCTTGACCGAGGCCCTGTTCCCGGCGACCGACCCCACCCACACCCTGCGGAAGGCTCCATGAAAGCGACCGAAGTCCCGGAGATCGTCGGCGCGTACCTGTTCGAGCCGACGCCGTACGCCGACGAGCGCGGCTTCTTCTGCCGCACCTTCGACGCCGACGTGGTCCGCTCGGTGGGCCTCGACCCGGACGCCTTCGTCCAGGACAGCCTGTCCCGCTCGGTCCGGGGCGTGCTGCGCGGCCTGCACCTGCGCTCCGGCGCCGGCGAGGCCAAACTGGTGCGGTGCTCGTACGGGAGGATCTTCGACGTCGTCGTGGACCTGCGGACGGACTCGCCGACGTACCTGGGCCGGGCCTTCTTCGAGCTGTCTGACGAGACGCAGGTGACCCTGTACATCCCGGCGGGGTGCGCGCACGGCTTCCAGGCTCTGACCGATACCGCTGACACCTCGTACCGGATCGACCGCCCGCACGATCCGGCCGAGGACGTGACGATCGCCTTCGACGACCCGGAGCTCGCCATTCCCTGGCCGCTGCCGGTCACATCGATGTCCCAGCGGGACCGGGAGGCGCCGAACCTCGCCGAGGTCCTGAAGCACAGAGAGAAGTGAGGTCGGCGTGGACACCGAACACACCGAAGAGACCGAGGAGTTCCTCCTGCCCCGGTCGCGGCTGGCGAACGAGCGGTTGCACGCGATGATCCCCGGTGGCGCGCACACCTACGCCAAGGGCGACGACCAGTACCCCGAGAACCTGGCCCCGGTGATCAGCCACGGCCGCGGTGCCCATGTGTGGGACATCGACGGCAACCGCTACATCGAGTACGGCTCCGGCCTGCGGTCGGTCAGCCTCGGCCACGCCCACCCACGTGTGATCGAGGCGGTGCGGCGGGAACTCGACCGCGGCAGCAACTTCGTCCGGCCGTCCATCGTGGAGGTCGAGGCCGCGGAACGCTTCCTGGCCACGGTGCCTACCGCCGAGATGGTGAAGTTCGCGAAGAACGGCTCCGACGCCACCACCGCCGCGGTGCGCCTCGCCCGCGCCGCCACCGGGCGCCCGCGGGTGGCCATCTGCGGCGACCATCCGTTCTTCTCCGTCGACGACTGGTTCATCGGCACCACGCCGATGTCCGCCGGCATTCCGGCGGCGACCAACGAGCTCACGGTGACGTTCCCTTACGGGGACCTGGCCGCCACGGAGGAGCTGCTGACCCGGTACCAGGACGAGGTCGCCTGCCTGATCCTCGAACCCGCCACCCATACCGAGCCGCCGCCCGGGTACCTCGCCGGCCTGCGCGAACTGGCCGACCGGCACGGCTGCGTACTGATCTTCGATGAGATGATCACCGGTTTCCGCTGGTCCGAGGCGGGCGCCCAGGGCCTGTACGGCGTCGTGCCCGACCTCTCCACGTTCGGCAAGGCGCTCGGCAACGGGTTCGCCGTCTCCGCCCTGGCCGGGCGCCGCGATCTGATGGAGCGGGGCGGGCTGCGTCACTCCGGCGACCGGGTGTTCCTGCTGTCCACCACGCACGGTGCGGAAACGCATTCCCTGGCAGCAGCGATGGCCGTGCAGACCACCTACGTCGAGGAGGGCGTCACCGCGCGGCTGCACGCCCTCGGCGAGCGGCTGGCCGCCGGTGTCCGCGACGCGGCGGCCGCCATGGGCGTCGGCGACCACATCGTCGTCCGGGGCCGGGCCAGCAACCTGGTCTTCGCCACCCTCGACGAGAACCGGCAGCCGTCGCAGCAGTATCGCACCCTGTTCCTGCGCCGACTCCTCGTCGGCGGGGTGCTGGCCCCGTCGTTCGTGGTGAGCAGCGCGCTCAGCGACGCCGACATCGACCGCACCGTCGACGTGGTGGCTCAGGCATGTGCGGTGTACCGGAAGGCACTGGACGCCGCCGACCCCCACCCCTGGCTGGCCGGGCGACCTGTGAAGCCCGTATTCCGCCGCTTGGCATGACGTGACGTCAGCGACGCTCCCGCCGACCGGCGTCGGCCATCCGATCGACCAGCCGGTCAGCCATCCGGTCGACCAGCCACGCGGTCGCCGGTACCACCGCCAGCGCGGTGCACCAGCCGCCGAGGACGTCGGTCGGGTAGTGCGCGCCCAGGGCGACTTGCGCCCAGGCCATGGCGGCGCCGGCAACCAGCGCCGCGACGAGCACGAGCAACGTGCCGGCCGTCCTGCCGAGGCCGAGCCGCCCGGTCGCGAGCAGCGCCACCATGAGGGCGAGCGCGGTGACGAAGGCGGTGTGCCCGCTCGGATAGGACAGGTTGCCGTCGCCGTGGATGGTGCGTCCCACCAGGGACTTGAGCAGCGTCGTCGTCCCCACGGTCATGCCGGCACCGGCAACGATGAGCAGCACCGCGCGAGGACGCCGAAGCAGCAGGCAGCCCGTCACGGCGGCCACGACCAGCATCGCCGCTCCGGCGGGCTCCCCCAGAAAATCCGTGGCCAGAGCGACGTTCCGCCACGGCGGCCGCACACTGTCCGCCGTCGGCTGGACGATCCACCTGTCCACCCTGCCGGGCTCGCTGTGGCCGGCGTACAGGACCCCGAGCACGACGACCACCAGCGCGGCGAGGGCCGCGATCAGCCCGAGCCACGCGCGCAGCAATGGCGGCAGCACCGCGGGCGCCGGCCGGCCGGTCACACGCCCACCGCGTCCGGTCGGCCTGCGGTGGTTTGCCGTGATCGGTAGATGGTGTTCCGCATTGATGCACCTCCCCCTCCCGTCGGGGCCGACGCCATGTCACCCGCCGCTACCGCGATGCCGCGCCCCCGAGAACTGCCCGCTGCCGCCCGCCGACATGGCCGGGATCGTCAGATGTACGGGCTGCGCACGGCTGGACCGAGCAAGATTGCCAACACGTCAAGCGCGAACTGGGCTGGGCCGACTTCCAGGCCTACTCCGACCAAGCGATCCAACGCCACTGACGCTGGTCGACGTGGCCTTCGGCTTCTGCTGGCGCCAAGCTCGCCGAGGCAGTGAAACTCGCCTCCCCCTTGCCCGAGAAGATCCCCGGACGCAGATCGCTGCCGAGCGTCACCCCGAACTCCACGGTCACCTCGTCCGGGCGCTGGACAGGATCCGCGAACGACTGGTGGATCGCGTCCAGCACACCACCCAACGGGCGAAGTGCTTCCACGAGCGCTTCTCCCCCTCGTGTGAGTGCTTGTGCCGCACGTGCCGGAACACTGAGGGGCTGCGCCCTCCGAAGTCCGGCAGCAGCTCAAGTGGTGCCTTCGCGCCGGTCTGCTGGCAAGCGTCGGCCGAGTCGATGCGGCAGTGTCTTTGGCGACGTGAGGTGCAAGCGCACCACCGAGCCATCGTCAAAGGTGAGATCCATGTCCCCCATGAGCACCATGATGGCATGTCCCTGATCCCAACGTTGTCCTGATGCCCAACAGCGCCGACGCTCGCAGAAGGCTCGGCAACGCCGCATTCACCCTGCTACACGAGAAGATGCCGCATCGGACGGCACCCGGACAACAGCTCGGCGCCAGCTCCCCGGAGCTCAAGGACCCTTCCCGGCGCGGCTCGTGGGCATTCGCCGCCGGCTCACAGGTCCGGCTGGCCGCGGTCTCCAGGACGCTGCGACATTCGACGCTGTTCACGACTGTCAACCTACGGCCACCTGCTGCCCTACGCCGCCCGAGACGCCGTCACCGCGAACGACAAGGCCCTGGCGAGCGCCGACCGCAAGCACGGCAACCAGGCTGGCCCGGCATCAGAAACCCGCGCGGCCCGAGGCCGGTCGCCGGAGGTCATCGGCTGCCATCACATGTCACCCGAACGCATCCAGCGGGCCTGCCTATGTGACCCCTTGACCCCAGGAGTAGGCATCATCCCTTCTATCTATACATACGGCTGGAAACCGGAGTGCACAGCGTGCGGTGCCGTGCGTGCTGCTCAGGTGCACGGACACCGCCTGGTCCCCAACAGGTCCCCACGGGCATGTCCGTGACGCGCGCGTCCGAGGGCCGCAGCCCAGTCAAGAGGCCGGTTCGCCAGGACCCGTCACGGCGTGAGCCCTCCCGGCCTTGCGCCTGAGTTCGCCGCACTTGCCGTCGAGTCGCCATTTGGTGTCGGGCAACCGGCGAGCCGCCCGGTAGTAGCTGGGAGCCGGTGAGTCTGCGTATGGCGTGGCTTCATGGGTTCCCGTAGTAAGCGTCGGGGCCGTGTTTGCGGGTGTAATGGCGATTCAGCAGGTGCTGTGGCGGCGGGGCGGTGGGGGTCAGTGCGAACGTGTGGAGGGCGATGTCGGCGACGGCTTCGCAGATGATGGCGTGTTCGAGGGACTTGCGGGCGGTGGCGCCCCAGGTGAAGGGGCCGTGGCCCGCGACGAGGGCGCCGGGGACCTCGGCCGCCTTCTGGTCGTCCTCTTTCAGCAGGTCCACGATGACGCGGCCGGTGTTGTACTCGTAGTCCTTGGCGCACTGCTCGGCGGTGAGGTCGGGGGTGCAGGGGACGGGGCCGTTGAAGGTGTCGGCGTGGGTGGTGCCCAGCACCGGTATCTCGCGGCGCGCCTGGGCGAAGGCCACCGCGTGGGTGGAGTGGGTGTGGGTCACGCCGCCGATGGAGGGGAAGGCGAGGTAGAGGCAGCGGTGGGTCTCGGTGTCGGTGGAAGGGCGCAGGTCGCCCGCGACGACCTCGCCGTCGGACAGGCGGACCGTCACCAGGTGGTCGAGGGTGAGGTCCTCGTAGGCGACTCCGGAGGGCTTGATGACGAAGACCCCCGCGTCCCGGTCGACTCCGCTCACATTGCCCCACGTCAGGGTGGCGAGGCCGACCTGGGGGATGGCGAGGTTGGCGTCCAGTACCTCTTGCGGCAGACCGTCGCGGACACTCGTGGTCATCGGTGTTCTCCTTGTACCTGACCGGCGGTCACAGGGCTTGGGCGAGACGGTGATAGGCGGCGTTCCACCGGATTTCCCTGGCGAATTGTCCGGTCGTGGTGTTCTCGTCGATGGTGAGCAGTTCGACGCCGGTCATCTCCGCGAAGTCGGTGAGTGTCTCGCCGTCCACGGCGGAGCTGAGGACGGTGTGGTGCGGGGCGCCGGCGAGCAGCCAGCTCTCGGCGGACTCGGCCAGGGAGGGGCGGGGCTTCCACACGGCGTGGGCCACGGGCAGGCGGCGCAGGGGTTCGCTGGGGGCGACGACGTCGACGGTGTTGGCGGTGAGGCGGAAGCGGTCACCCAGGTCGGACAGGCCGACGACCACCGCCGGGCCGGGGGCGGCGTCGAAGACCAGACGGACCGGGTCCTCGCGGCCGCCGATGGAGAGGGAGTGGATCTCGCAGCGGGGGCGTGCGGCGGCGATGGACGGGCAGACCTCCAGCATGTGCGCGCCGAGGATGCGCGGGGTGCCCGGGCCGAGGTGGTAGGTGTAGTCCTCCATGAAGCTGGTCCCGCCGGGTCGGCCGAGGCCCATGGCCTTCATGGTGCGCAGCAGGGCGGAGGTCTTCCAGTCGCCTTCGCCGCCGAAGCCGTACCCGTCGGCCATCAGGCGTTGCACGGCCAGGCCGGGCAGCTGCCGCAGGCCGCCGAGGTCCTCGAAGTTGGTCGTGAAGGCGGTGAATCCGCCCTCGGTGAGGAAAGCGCGCAGGCCCAGCTCCAGGCGGGCGGCGTACAGCAGGGAGTCGTGGCGGATGCCACCGGGGCGCAGGGCCGGCACCACGTCGTAGGACTCGACGTACTCGGCGGCGAGTTCGGCGGCGGCCTTGTCCTCGACGGTGTCGACGACGGCGACCAGGTCGTTCACGCCGTAGGTGTTCACGGAGAAGCCGAACCGCATCTGTGCCTCGACCTTGTCGCCTTCGGTGACGGCGACGTCCCGCATGTTGTCGCCGAAGCGCGCCAGGCGCAGGGTGCGCGCCGCTTGCCGGCCGACGGCGGCCCGGGCCCAGGCGGCGACGCGCCCCACGACGCGGGGATCGGTGGCGTGACCGGCGACGACCTTACGGGTGATACCGAGCCGTTGCTCGATGTGTGCGAACTCGCGGTCGCCGTGGGCGGCCTGGTTCAGGTTCATGAAGTTCATGTCGATGCTCGGCCAGGGCAGCGACAGGTTGTACTGGGTGTGCAGGTGCAGCACGGGCCGGTCCAGGGCGCTGAGTCCGGCGATCCACATCTTCGCCGGGGAGAAGGTGTGCATCCACAGGATGACGCCCGCGCACCGGTCGGAGGTGGTGGCCTCCAGGCACAGGCGGCGGATCGAGTCGGCGTCGGTGAGGACGGGCTTCCACACGATGCGCAGGGGGACCTCGGTCGCCTCGTCGAGGCGCTCGGCGATCTGGCGGGACTGGTGGGCGACCTGCTGCAGGGTCTCGTCGCCGTACAGAGCCTGGCTTCCGGTGAGGAACCAGATCTCCTGGTGGTCGTTGGTCGAGGCTGGTGTGGTCATGACGGGGGCCTGTCTTTCATGTCTGGCGGGGGGGTCTGGGGGGCGGTGGTGCGTGGCGCTCAGGCGGACGCTTCGGCGCGGAGGCGGCGCAGCCGGTGCATGACGTCGTTGGCGCCGCGGCCGAAGTAGTCGTGCAGCAGCCGGTACTCGGCGTACAGGCGGTCGTAGTCCCCGGCCCGTTCGGGGTCGGGCCGGTAGACGCCGCGGTGGACCTTGCCCATCGCGGCGGCCGCGGCCCCGATGTCGCCGTACGCGCCGGCGGCGACCGCGGCGTGCATGGCGGCCCCGAGAGCGGGTCCCTGGGCGGAGCCGATGACGCTGAGCGGACGGCGGGTGACATCGGCGTAGATCTGCATGAGCAGGGTGTTCTTGGTCAGGCCGCCCGCGATGACGAGTTCGGTCACCGGCACGCCGGCTGTCTCGAAGGCCTCGATGATGGTGCGGGTGCCGAAGGCGGTGGCTTCCAGCAGTGCTCGGTAGACGTCTTCCGGGCGGGTGGACAGCGTCAGTCCGACCAACACGCCGCTGAGGTCGTGGTCGACCAGGACGGAACGGTTGCCGCTGTGCCAGTCCAGGGCGATCAGCCCGTGCTCCCCCACTTTCTGCTCGGCCGCGAGGGCCGTCAGGTGCTCGTGCGCGTCGCGGCCCAGCGCGGCCGCTTCCTGGGCGTACGACGCGGGGAACCCGGTGCGGACGAACCAGCCGAAGATGTCGCCGACGCCGCTCTGACCGGCCTCGTAGCCCCACAGCCCCGGCAGGATGCCGCCGTCCACGACCCCGCACATGCCCGGCACCTCGGCCTGCTGGTCGGAGCTCATGACATGGCAGGTCGAGGTGCCCATGATGGCGACCATCTGCCCCGGCTCCACGGCCGCCGCCGCGGGCGCCGTCACATGGGCGTCGACGTTGCCCACGCACACCGCGATGCCCGCCGGCAGACCTGTCCACGCCGCCGCCTCGGCCGTCAGGCGCCCGGCCTGCGCGCCCAACGCGCCGATCGAATGCTCCAGTTTCTCCGTCACGAAGTCGGCGAAGCCGGGGTTGAGTGATTCCAGGTAGGCAGGGGAGGGGTAGACGCCGTCCTGGAACTGGCCCTTGTAACCGGCAGTGCAGGCATTGCGCACGTACGTGCCGCACAGCCGCCAGACGATCCAGTCCGCCGCCTCCACCCACCGCTCCATGCGGTGGTAGATCTCAGGGTCCTCCTCCAGCACCTGCAGGGCCTTGGCGAACTCCCACTCCGAGGAGATCTTCCCGCCGTACCGCTCCAGCCACGCCTCCTTCCGCTCCGCGGCCACCGCCGTGATCCGGTCGGCCTGCGCCTGGGCCGCGTGGTGGCGCCACAGCTTGACGTAGGCGTGCGGGCGGCCGGAGAGGCCGGGAAGCTCGCACAGCGGCGTGCCGTCCGCGAGCACGGGCAGTACTGTGCACGCGGTGAAGTCCGTGCCGATGCCGATGACCTGCTCCGGCCGCACACCGGCGGTTGCGAGCGCCGCCGGCACCGCGTGGCGCAGTACGTCGACGTAGTCCGACGGCACCTGGAGGGCCCAGTCCGGGGGCAGCCGGGTACCGTCCGGCAGTTCCCGGTCCAGGACCGCGTGCCGATACCCGTGCTCGGCGGTCCCCAACTCCGCGCCGTCCCGTACGCGGACCACCACGGCCCGGCCGGACAGCGTCCCGAAGTCAACTCCTACGACGCAGGGTTCCGGGTTCCCGGCTGTCTCGTCTGCGGCGTTCACCATCAGCCTCCTCCATGCACGTATTCGATATATCGATCACTGTTCGACCTTCTGAAGGCGCCGAGGCGGCATCTATGACCGGATCGGCGGAGTCGACGGACGCGCTAGCTGCGGCTCCTGCCGAAGTAGCGGGCGCGCACCCGGTCGAGCAGGATGGCGACGCCGAGAACCGCTCCCTGCACCACCTGCTGGTCGTACGGGCTGACCTTGAGCGCGAGCAGGCCGTTGGTGATGAACTCCAGCAGGATCGCGCCGGCCGCGATGCCGGCGATACGCCCCTCGCCGCCGGAGAGTGACATGCCGCCGACCACCGCTGCGGCGATCGCGGTCAGTTCCCAGCCGGCGCCGACCGAGGGGTCGGCCACGTTCATCCGGCCGATCACCATGATGCCGACCACACCGGCCAGCGCGGCGCTGGCGACGTAGGTGGAGGTGATCCGGCGGGCAGTCGGGATGCCGGCCAGCCTGGCGGCCTCCTTGTTGCCGCCGACCGCGTAGATCTGGCGGCCCACGTAGGTGCGCTCCAGCACGAACCAGGTGATGGCGGCCGCTCCCACGAAGAACAGTGCGGGAACCGGCACTTGGCCGATGTAGTACTGACTCAGGTTGCTGAACATCGGGTCCAGGTTGTTGATGGGCGAGCCGCTGGTGATCGCGAGTGCCAGGCCCTGGGCGACGGTGTAGGTGACCAGGGTGATCACGAAGGGCGGCACGTTCAGGCGGGTGACCATGACGCCGTGCCAGAGGCCGACCCCGCCGCAGATCACGAGCGTGAGCAGCATGGCGAGGGGCGCGGGCAGGCCCTCGTTCACGTTCATCCAGGCGGCCAGGATGCCGGCCAGACCGGCCAGCGCGCCCACCGAGAGGTCGATGCCACCGGTCAGGATGACCAGCGACTCACCGATCGCCAGGATGCCGACCTGCGACAGGTCGCGGCCCATCACCTGCAGGTTGCCCACCGCGGTGTACGTGTCCGCGTTGGCCGCGATCCCGGCGAACACCAGCACGCAGGCGATGATCACGCCGGCCTCCGGGGAGGCCGCGAGTCTGCGGGCGAGGCTCGATACGGCCGGGCGGGAACGCGGCGCGACCTCGTCGGGTGCGAGCGTGCTCTGCGCGCTCATGCTGTGGCTCCGTTCGTCAGCTGTTCCTGGTCGGGCGTTGGCTGGTCGGGCGTCGGCTGGTCGGGCGTCGGCTGGTCGGGCGTCGGCTGGTTGAGGGGGGACGTTCCGGCCGCGGCCGTCATGATCCGTTCCTTGGTGGCATCGGCCCGGTCGAGGACCGTGATCACCCGCCCGTGGTTCATTACGGCGATGCGATGGCAGATCCACAGCAGCTCCTCCAGTTCGGAGGAGGCCACCAGCAGCGCCATGCCCTGCTCGGCCGCACGGTCGATCAGCTTGTAGATCTCCGCCTTCGCGCCCACGTCCACGCCGCGCGTCGGCTCGTCGAGCAGGAGCAGGCGCGGTTCGGCGGCGAAGGCGCGGCCGAAGATGGCGCGCTGCTGGTTGCCGCCGGACAGCGAGCCGATCGGCTGCTCCACCGACTGCATCCGCACGTTGACGTTCTCGGTGATCTTCCGGGCCTCGGCGCGTTCCCGGCCCGGGCCGAGCAGGCCCCGGGTGCTGATCCGCCTGAGCACCGAGACGACGACGTTCGACCGGATGGACGCGAACAGCACCAGCGACTGCTCCTTGCGGTCCTCGGGGATCAGCGCGATCCCGGCCGCCACACCGTCACCCGCGCCCCGCGGCTGGTAGGACTCGCCGCCCACCCGCATCCGGCCGCCCGTCGAGGGCTGCGCGCCGGCGATCGTGTGGACGAGGCGACTGCGGCCCGAGCCCATCAGTCCGGCCACGCCCAGGATCTCGCCCTCGCGCACCTCCAGGTCCACGGGACCGAGACCGTCCGCGGTCAGGCCCTCGACCTGCAGCAGGACCGGGCTCGTCGTCGGCGGCGCCTTCGGCTCGCCCTGCGTGACCTCGCCGCCGACCATCTCGCGGATCAGCCGTTCCTCGGTGGCCTGAGCCGGTTCGAGGTCGGCGACCAGCCTGCCGTTGCGCAACACCAGGACGCGGTCGCTGATGTCCCGCACCTCGTCGAGACGGTGCCCGATGAACAGCACCGTGCCGCCGCGTTCGGCCAGTTGCCGGGCCAGGCCCAGCACCATCTCGGCCTCGACCGGGCCCAGCGAGGAGGTCGGCTCGTCCAGGATCAGCAGCTTGGGCTCGCGGCCCCAGGCCTTGGCGATCTCGATCATCTGCCGCGTCGGCACCGGAAGGGTGCGCACCTCCCGGCTCACCGGGATCGTCTCGGCGGACAGGCCGATCTCCGTGAGCATCGCCTTCGCCTCCGCCCGCTGTGCGGCACCGTCCACCAGGAACCGCCGCTTCGACTTCCGCGGGCGGCGGCCCAGCAGCAGGTTCTCCGCCACCGAGAGCTGCCCGACCAGAGGGAACTCCTGGGAGACCATGGCGATACCGAGCTGTCCCGCGGCCTCGGTGGACCCGGCGACGAGCGGCTCGCCGCCGATCAGGATCTCGCCGCCGTCCCGGTGAACCGATCCGGCCAGCGTGCCCATCAGCGTGGACTTTCCCGCGCCGTTCTCGCCGACCACGCCGACCACCTGGCCGGCGTAGAGGTCGAGTTCCGGCAGGTCGAGGACGCGCACCGGTCCGTAGGACTTGTGCACTCCCCGCAGCCGCGCGGTGATCGCGCGGCCCGGGGCGTTCTTCGTGGCCGTCATGCTCAGCCGATCCCGAGCTTCGACTCGAGGGACTGGTACGCGCTCAGGTCGGACTTGGTGACCAGGCCCACGCCGGAACTCAGGGTCGAGCCGTCCTTCTCCAGGTACGGCTTGACGATCGCCATCGTCCTGGCCTTGCCCAGCACCTTCTCCGCGGCCAGGATGTACGCCCCGGTGTAGCCCTGCTGGTACGGCATCTGCACGACGGTGCCGGAGATGACGCCGGACTTGATGAACTTCAGGGTCTGGGCGTCGGAGTCGTCCGACACGATGTGCACCGAAGCCGTCTTGCCGGCCGAGGTCACCGCCTGCGCCAGCGCGGGGCCGTCGTAGGAGAAGACGCCGTACAGGCCGTTGACGTCGGGGTTGTTGGCCAGGATGGTCTCGGCGTCGGAGGTCGCGGTGCTGGCCTGGAGGTTGTCGTTGACCTTCTGGGCGACCGTGATCTTGGTGCCCTTGAGGGCGGCCTCGAAGCCCGCGATGCGCTGGGTGGCGTTGGACGCGGTGAGCGAGCCGACCAGGATCGCCACCTTGCCCTTGCCTCCGAGCACCTGCTTCATCGCGGTGCCCGCCTGGAATCCGGCGGTGTAGTTCGGGGTGCCGAGGTAGAGCGAGGCGGCGTCGGTGCCGGGCAGCGGCGAGTCGATCGCCAGGACGCTGATGCCTTTCTGAACGTCGGAGTGGATGGTCCCCGCAGCTGACGTCGGGTCGATCGCCGAGATCGAGTAGCCGGTGACGCCCTGCGAGCGCAGGGTCTCCAGCTCCGAGTTCTGCTCGGTCAACTTGCCATTGGCCGGGGCGAAGTACGTGCACTTGCTCTTCGCGATGCCGAGGTCGGAGCAGCCCTTGAGGAACCCGACCTGACCGGCCTTCCAGTAGTCGGCGGCCACGTTCACGACCATCGCGATGTCGGCCTTGGACAGGTCCTTGCCGGCCAGCGCCGACTTCAGCGCCGCGTCGAGCTTGGCGAGGTTCGTCTGGTTGAAGGTGACCGAACCGGCCAGCGCGACAGGGGCCGCGCTCGAGCCGGCCGAGTTGGAGGAGTCGGAGCCGCCCGCGTTCTTGGAGCAGCCGGCAGCGGTGAGCGAGATGAGCACGGCGGTCGCGGCGGCCACAGTGCGAGCTCGTCTGGTGCGAATCATTGGTGATCAGCGCCCTTCTAGGCGTGTCGGGGGGGGAGAGCCCACGGCCGGGGACGGATGTGGGCACCTCGGGACGACTGGATCGCGGTCCCGTCCGCCGGGCCCGGCCGATGGCACACCCGTACTCGGGGGCGGGCAGGGCGGTTGGGGGCCACTCGGGAGTCGTTGGCGGGCGAGTGGTCGGCCTGGTTCCAGCGGATCGCGTGGGTGGACTGGACCGGTAGATGGCGGAGGAATGCCGCCGGGGGGGCCGACCGTGGTGACCGTGGCAGGAGCGACAGGTCAGCGATGCCCGTGTCGCCTGATGGCTGGTCAGAACCGGTGGGACCATCGGGCGGGACGGTGGCCGGTGTGGAGCTGTCGCGGCGGGCGCGGATCGCGTGCGGCCGGCCACCGCTTCGCCGGTTCCACGGCCGAAACGGCCTGGACGGCGCGGTCGTTCGGCGTACGGCACGTCACTTGTGACGGCGGCCCCTGACGATGGGGAGCTGGACGACGTGGTGTGGTCCCGCAGCCGGAGCGTTGGCGGTCACGGTAATGGGGAGCGGCCCATTTCGGGTTCCTTTCCTGTGGGCAGGCCGGTGGTGCGAAGGGCGACGGGTGAGACTCCGACGGCGGTTCGGCCGGTGCGCGTCGGTCAGTGTCTGGGGCGCGTCGGTCAGTGTCTGGGGCGGGTCGCCGAGGTTCGCACCACCAAACTGGGCGGGATGACGATGTGGGGTGTCTCGCCGGCCGCCGGGATCCCGGCGTCGGGATCACCGACGATCTCGATCAGCGCCCGCAGGGCACGTCGGCCGAGTTCGTCGAAGTCCTGGCGGACGCTGGTCAGTGACGGGCCGAAGTACTCGGCCTCCGGCGTGTCGTCGAAACCGACGACGCTGATGTCCTCGGGCACCCGGTGCCCGGCCTGTTGCAGGGCTCGCAGCAGGCCGAGCGCCATGTGGTCGTTGGCGCAGAACACCGCGGTGACATCGGGGTCTGCGGCGATCCGTTGACCGTGTTCGTATCCGGTGCGGGCCGTCCAGTCACCGCCGACCAACGGCTCGGCCACCGCGGCGCCCCGCTTTCCCAGGGCGTTGCGCCATCCGGCCTCGCGCTCCTGGGCGTCGAGCCAGGAGCGCGGCCCGACCAGGTGGTGCACCGTGTGATGGCCGAGGTCGAGCAGGTAGGAGGTGGCGAACTCGGCACCCGCCTCGTTGTCCACGGCGACCGAGGCCAGTGTGGTGTGGGTGCCGCAGCCGACCGCGACCAGGGGCACGTCCGACGGCACGTTCGCCAGCGCGCCGACCGCGGAGGTCTGCGGGGCGATGACGATGATCCCCTCGACACCCTGGTCCCGAAGCCGGTCGACGGCGTCCAGCAGCGAACGCCGATCCAGCGTGCCGATCGCAGCCACGGTGACGAAGTACTCGTGCTGTCTGGCCGCCTGTTCGATGCCGTAGAGCATGCAGGCCGGGCCGTACAACGTGGTGTTGAAGCTGATCACACCCAGGGTGCGGGTGCGCCGGGTCGCCAGGGTGCGGGCGGCGGCGTTGGGGCGGTAGCCGAGTTCACGGACCGCCGCGAGCACACGGTCCCGGGTGGCGGACCGCACGTTCGGATGGTCGTTGAGGACCCGTGAGACGGTCTGGTGCGAGACGCCCGCGATCCGGGCCACGTCCGCCATCACGGGTGCACGATCCCCTTCCATGCTTCACCTCCTCACGCGCCATCATGTTTCGAGCTGTGTGCTCCCGGTCGGCACTTAGAGCGCCGCGGGGAAATTGTTAGCGCACACATTTTGGATGGGTCAATCGCTCCGACTACTGTCTTGCGGAATTCTTAACCGCGTTATCAGGACGCCAGAACCGCCCTGAGCTGCTCATCTGCCACCCATGGGGGGGCGGTGGGGGTGCCGACCGAGCACCGGAGCCATAGGAGCGCATGACCTTTGTTTCCACACTCTTGACTGTTCAACTGTGTTGCCTGCAGTTCACCGCGGCGTAAAAAGATGGTGTCGCGAGACCGGTCGATCAGTCACCGAGCACGTGAGAACCGCGCAGGCACAACACTGCGGTCGGGCCAGCTCCAACAGAGCGACCGTCAGGCCGACCGTGACCCCGTCTCCCTACAGCTCGGATGAGTGCCGACATCCGGGGCGCCTCCATTGTTAGCGCTCACAATTCCCCCCGCTGAGCGGTTCGACGTCCCCCTGCTCCCTGCGCACGCGGCATCGCGCCGGACAAGAACGCAAGACGGAAGAGGTTCACAGTGATAGCCAGACATCTGAGAGGACTCCGGCTGAGGGTGGTCGGCGCGGTCCTCGCACTGCTCGCCGGCATCCTGGCCGGGGTGGTGGGTACCGCAGGCACGGCCCAGGCGGCTTCGTCCCTGCCGTGCGACATCTACGCCTCCGCGGGGACGCCGTGCGCCGCGGCGCACAGCACCACACGGGCGCTCTACGCCTCCTACAACGGCGCTCTCTACCAGGTCAAGCGCGCCTCGGACGGCGTCACCACCGACATCGGGCTGTTGAGCGCCGGCGGCTACGCGAACGCGGCGGCGCAGGACTCCTTCTGCTCCGGCACGACCTGCGTCATCACCAAGATCTATGACCAGAGCTCGAACCACAACGACCTGACCATCGAGGGGCCGGGCGGCAACGGCGGACAGGACGTCGGCGCCATCGCCGATGCCCTGCCGGTCACGGTCGGCGGCCACGCGGCCTACGGCGTCTTCGTGTCGGCCGGCGTCGGCTACCGCGACAACAGCACCACGGGCATCGCCACCGGCAGCAACCCGGAGGGCGCCTACATGGTGACCAGCGGCCACCACGTGAACCACCGGTGCTGCTTCGACTACGGCAACGCCGAGACGTCCGGCAACGACACCGGCAACGGCCACATGGACGCGATCAACTTCGGCACGGAGTGCTGGTTCTCGTGTTCCGGCGCCGGATCGGGCCCCTGGGTCGAGGCGGACCTGGAGAACGGGCTCTTCTTCGGAGGAAACGGTTCGAACTCGAACAACAAGGGCAACTCAAGCGAGTACGTCACCGCCGTGGAGAAGAACAACGGCACGACCACCTACGCGATCAAGGGCGGCAACGCCCAGTCGGGCTCACTGACCACCTGGTACAACGGGGCCCTGCCCAACCTCGGCGGATACACCCCGATGCACTTGGAGGGCGCCATCGTCCTCGGCACCGGCGGTGACAACAGCAACGGGTCCGACGGCTCCTTCTTCGAAGGCGTCATGACCTCCGGCTACCCGACCGACGCCGCCGACAACGCCGTGCAGGCCAACATCACCTCCGTCGGCTACGCAACCCCGGCGGCCACCTTCCCTGTCGCCGGCACCGCCTACCGCCTGACCAACACCAACTCCGGCAAGGTCCTGGACGCGGTGAACTGCGGTACTGCCAACGGGACTTCGATCGACATCTGGTCCTCGCTCGGCAACGCCTGCCAGCAGTGGAAGTTCGCCGCCGCGGGCAACGGCCACTACACCATCACCAACGTCAACAGCGGCACGGTCCTGGACGACAAGAGCTGCGGGGAGAGCAACGGCACCGCCGTCCAACTGTGGGCATCGCTCGGCAACACCTGCCAGCAGTGGGACGTCACGAAGGTCGGCAGCCACTACTCCATCACCAACGTCAACACCGGAATGACGCTGGACGTCGCGGACTGCGGAACGGCCAACGGCACCGCGGTCCGCCAGTGGCAACAGCTCGACAACAAGTGCCAGCAGTGGGACATCGCCCCCTGACCGAACCTACCGAGTCACCGTCGGCGGCGGCGAGCACTGCGGCACCGAGGGCGGTGCCGCCCGCCGTTCGCCGACGATGGAGGCCACTCCACACGGGTGGTGACCGTCGTGGGCTCGACCAGGAACAGCGACTGGAAGGGCACCGCGACGAGCACCGAGGCGGCGAGTGCCGACCCCCCGGGGCTCCGGATTCGGCCGCGCGCCAACACCGACATCCGCGCCCGCACAGGCCACCAGTGCTGTTTCTCCCGCGGCAGCGTCGGCGTCAACGTCCGAGGTGGCGGCTCCGGTTTCACCGGGGATCACGGATGGACGTTATTCCCGGGATGCCGGTTCGCCATCTTCAACCTTCGCCAACACCCGGGGACGAGGTGAAATCGAAGCCGCCGAACTGCCCATGTCGGCCCGGCGCAACGCACTGACCCACTCTCGGACTCCAGGCACGCGCAGACGCCGCAGTGCGCTCTCGCCCCGCACAGACATCATCCTGGCCATCGGTGCCAAGGCTTGCGATCACCACCGTCCGGATGCGGGCGACACACACCGCGGAACGGCAGTCACCCCCCTTCCGCCATGGTCCTCCCCCGCCACGCCCCACCCGCAGTTGCCCTGACCGACTCGTCTCTCACCAAGGAACGTCGCACATGTCTTCAGAAGCCGGGCTGCCCCGCAGAACAGTCCTCACAGCCGCCCTTGGCGCCGCGTCCCTTGCCGGGACATTCGCCGCCTCCGCTCCCGCCCGGGCCGCCGAGCGCTCCGGCGCGGCCGCGGACGCCCCTGCCGCGGACCTCCCCGCCGCAGCCGTGCACTGGACCTTCGACGAGGGCTCCGGTACCTCCGCCGCCGACTCTTCGGGCAGCGGTCGCACCGCGGTCCTCCAGGGCGCGGCCACCTGGGACACCGGCAAGGTCGGCGCCCACTGCCTGAGCCTCACGGCAGACGGCAACGCCGCGGCGTTCGGGCCGGCCCTCGACACATCCAAGGCATTCTCGGTGGCCGCATGGGTCAACCTCGCTCAGACGGGCGGCTACCAGACCGCCGTCAGCATCGACGGCAAGGTCGTCAGCTCCTTCTACCTGGGGCTGCGCGACGACACCGGCACCTTCGCCTTCGCCCGGCTGAACGGGGACGCCACCGGAAGTGCCGCCGTGGCGGCCGCCGGCTCTGCCCCCTCCATCGGCGTCTGGACCCATCTGGTCGGCGTCAGCGACCCCGCAGCCGGCGTCACCCGCCTCTACGTCAACGGCGTGCTGGAAGGGGAAACCGCCTACACAGCAGGCTGGGCCGGCAGCGGCGACACCGCCATCGGCCGCGCTCTGTACGGCGGCGGTCACGTCGACCAGTGGCACGGGCTGATCGACGACGTGTGGATGTTCCCGTCCGTCCTCACCTCCGACCAGGTCGCGGCGCTGGCCGGGGTGCCGGTGGAGACCACGACACCGCTGCTGAGCGTGGACGTCGCCAACCCCGCGCACGCCGTGTCCCCCATCCTTCCCGGACTGATGTTCGAGGACATCAACCACTCGGGTGAGGGAGGGATCTACGCCGAACTGGTGCAGAACCGCTCGATGATGGCCAGCGACACCGCGCCGGTCCACTGGTCCGCCGTCGGTGGGACGACTCTCGCGCTCGACACCGCCACTCCACTCAACGACGTGCTCAAGCGTTCCCTCAAGGTCGTGCTGCCGAGCAGCACCGGGGCCGGGAACCGGGCCGGGGTGGCCAATGACGGCTTCTGGGGAATACCGGTGCGGCCCCGAACCACGTACACGGCCCGGCTCTTCGCCAAGGCATCGCGCCGGATCGGGCCCCTCACGGTTGCCATCGAGTCGGCGGACGGCGCGACGGTGTACGCGTCCGCACATGTGCCTTACGTCGGCACCACGTTCCCCGACCGCCCTTTCGAGCTCACCCTGCGCACTGGTCCAGGCACCCCCGTGGTCGGTGACGCGAAACTGACCGTTACCACCGCCGACCCCGCCGCCGCGGGCGAGACCCTCTGGCTCCAGCACGTCTCCCTCTTCCCACCCACCTACAACAACCGTCCCAACGGACTGCGCATCGACCTGATGGAGAAACTGGTCGCTCTGAAGCCGAAGTTCCTGCGCTTCCCCGGCGGAAACTTCGTCGAGGGCAACACGATTGCCACTCGGTTCGACTGGAAGAAGACCATCGGTCCGCTCTGGGAGCGCCCCGGCCACATGGACGACGCGTGGGGCTACTGGTCCACGGACGGGCTCGGACTGCTGGAATACCTGGAATGGGTCGAGGACATGGACGCCCAGCCGGTCCTCGCCGTCTTCGCCGGCTACTCGCTGAAGGGCGAACACGTGACCGGCGACGCACTCAAGCCTTACGTCCAAGACGCACTCGACGAGATCGAATACGTCACCGGCCCCCTGACCAGTACCTGGGGCTCGAAGCGGGCCGCCGACGGACACCCGGAGCCGTTCCCACTCGAGTTCGTGGAGATCGGCAACGAGGACTTCTTCGACCGCTCCGGATCGTACGAGGAGCGGTATGCGGCCTTCCACGACGCGATCAAGGCGAAGTATCCACAACTGAAGCTGATCGCCACGACGCCGGTGACGAGTCGCGAGCCGGACCTGATCGACGAGCACTACTATCTCGCGCCGTCCGCCGCTCAGGCATCCACCCACAAGTACGACAGCCGAGACCGCAACTCGACGAAGGTCTTCGTCGGGGAATGGGCCGCGCAGGAGGGCCGTCCCACACCCGACCTCAACGCCGCTCTGGGCGACGCCGCATGGCTGGCCGGGCTGATCCGCAACTCCGACCAGGTCCTCATGGAGTGCTACGCGCCGCTCTTCTCCCACGTCAAGAACAACGTCTGGGCGACCAACCTGATCGCCTATGACAACCTCACCAGCTACGCCTCACCCAGCTACTGGGCGCAGCACATGCTGACGAGCGGGCTGGGCAGCACAGTGCTGCCGGCCACCGCCCGTGCACTGCCTGCCATCGCCACCGTCGCCACCCGCTCCGGGAGCCGCCTTTACCTCGCGGTCGTCAACTGCGGGACGGAGAAAGTGGATGTGCCGGTCGAACTGAAGGGGCTGGCCAAGGGTGTCAAGAGGAACGCCACCGCAACCGTCCTGACCGGACCCTCACCTACCACCACCAACACGCTGACCGAACCCACCACTGTGGTGCCCAAGACCAGCACCGTCACCGGCGCCGCGGCTTCCTTCACCAGCACCCTGCCGCCGCTCTCCGTCACCGTCCTGGAACTCACCCTGACCTGATACGCCACTCCGGCAACACGAAGCCTTCGCCCGGGAGCACGGCAGCGCTTCAGCTCCCCTGCTCCCGGGGTCCGTTCGCCGGCCGGCTATCGGAGCGTGTCCCGCTGGCTCTGCGCTACTGACGCCGGCCTTCCGCGCGCACCCACTCACGTAAGCCAGCCGTACAGTGCGCGAACGGTAGACGATCCTGAGAAGACGCCGGCAGCGTTGCCTTCGGTTGACGGTGTGCTCTGCTCGGCGCCCCGTCGCCGTCACCGCATCCTCGAGCCTGGTCGGCGCGGCCGGCCCCGTACGCCCGACGGCGGCCGCGAGCCCACCGAAGAACGGTGCGTAGTGCTGTGACGGCATGGGCTCGCCGGGCCGGCGGCTGGAGCGGTTGGATGGGCGGTTACATTCGATCCGACCGCTGGACGTGTGGTAACCGGGCCTGCGTGGGTACACAGACTGACCGACCAGGAGCTGCAGAAGCTGCAGCAGATCGTGCGCCGAGGCAGTACGAGTTAAGTGCGATACCCGCGCGTGATGACGCTGTTGGCCTCCGTCGGCGGGACACGGGGGGCCGGTGATCGCCCAGCTGGTCCGAGCCGACGAGGGAACCGTCAGGGCTGTGATCCACCGGTCCAACGAGATCGGGCCGGCCTGCCGGTTTCTCCCCGCGCATCGAGAGAGTCCCGATAGCGAATCGTGTACGGGTGGCAGCAGGTCGGCGTGGCGCAGGTGCAGTCCTTGAGGAAGGAATCACGATTTCTGGCGCAGGACACCAGCCGTTGCAGGCCGCGAACTGCTCGCAGATCCACCAGGCCACGGTGTTGCCCGGCAGGACGCCCGGTGGGCACGGGCGACTGGCGAGCAGGGGAACGTCGGTGACCGGCGCGGGCACTTGGAGGTCGCCGAAGTCGACAGCGCAGACCAGGCCGTCCCCGCGGACGAACGCGAGGACCTCGGGCGGGAAGTCCAGCCAGCGCAGCGGCCCCTCCCCCAACCGGGGCAGGCTGCGGCGCAGATGGAGCGCCTCGCGGTAGAGGTGCCAGAAGGGGCCCGTGTCGGACAGCGCGCGCTCGGTGGTGTGGTTGGCGAACCACTCCAGCTGGGGCAGCCAGGACTTCACGCCGGCGTCCGCGGGCGTGAAGCCGAGCGGGGACGCCTGGCCCGCACGGGCACAGGCCGCTACCGACCGACCGGGGCGTTGGATGGACGCGGCCGTACGGTCATCGGCCCGCAGAGGGCGGAAGGTGCGCACGTCAACGGACCGGATGGCGCACCTTGACTGGGTCGATATGCGCTTCAGCCCAGTCAGTGCCCTGGTCCCCAGCTGGTCCCCAAGAATGATCAAAAGGCCGCTTCAGATCTCCTCTGAAACGGCCCCTGACCTGCGACTTCGTAAAGTCGGGACGACAGGATTTGAACCTGCGACCCCTTGACCCCCAGTCAAGTGCGCTACCAAGCTGCGCCACGTCCCG